>DASVNY010000255.1:0-3146 GCA_036383615.1 Chitinophagaceae bacterium | reverse complement strand
ATCAAACAATCGTATCGATCAACCTAATTTGATTGTTTGGCTATACGAAGATCATGGCTGCGATCGCGAATACCAGAATTCGCCATTGCTTCATTATAATCCCAAAGGATGGGTAGATAATTACAGGGTGCCGAAATATGTATATTATTTATGGCAGGCCAACTATGCGAAGAAACCAATGCTATTTGTGCATCCGCAATTTTGGCGTAAACAATATGTCGGGCAAAAGCATGACTTTGATATCGACAGCAATTGTGATAGCGTTGAACTGAAAATAAATGGTCGCAGTTTGGGTATTCAACAACCTGCCGCCGAAAATTTTCATACCGTCCAATTTAAAAATGTACCGGTACAAAAAGCTACCCTTACCGCGATCGGTTATAAGAAAGGACAAAAAGTAATCAGCGAATTAAAGATGGCTGGCGATGCATCGCAGTTGGTACTCACCGTCTCGCATAAGAAGATATCTGCAAAACAAAATGCAGTGGCAATCATCACAGCTGATATTACAGATACGAATGGTGTGCATGTATATGGCGCAAAGAACACTATTCGCTGGGAAGTGTCGGGCCCTGCCACACTCGTTGGGCCTTCTGTATATGAATCGGATTTTTATAAGAATATGGAAATGGAGGGAACGCTTTATATCGATATGCCGGTAAGCAACCTGATCCGTTCTACAGGTAAACCTGGAGTTATTACAGTTCGCGTTTTTGCCGCTGGCATTGCTGCCGGAGAAATTACACTTGAAGCAGTTGCTGATGAATCATTGGCAGGCGATATACAATCAATCCCGTTGACAGATGTGGGAAGGGAAATCGTTACTCAAAATCCGAAGCAGGTTAGGATGTTGCCGGCTACTTACCCGGTTGTTATAAAGCATAGCAACACAGCTATTGTTTCTTCTTCCACATCGGTTTCGGTTTTGAGAAAACTGGTAGAAAAAAATCTATCGGAAAACAATACGATCGGGATAAGTGTGGATGGACTTGATGCATTGCTCAACAAACTAACGCAGGCAGCTGTAAACAGCAAAGGAAAACTTTCTGCCGCATCTATCAACTATCACATAAGCAACTATAACCGCTTTGCTTATTTATTAACAGCATTGAACGAAAGATCGCTGCCCGACCAGCTAAAAAAAGATTGGAAAGAGTATTATGCTACAGAGCTGATCATAAAAGGCAATGATCCCGATCTGTTGGCAGAGAAAAATAAGATAGCGTCAATACCCGCTAATGCAACTATTGTAATAGCTGCGAACAACGATGTTGCCTCGCTTGTCGCCCAGGCAAATAAAAGCTTTGCGGGTTGGAGCGATGAAAAAAAGGAAAGCTATTTATATAAGTTAAGTGAATTGAATCCCTGGGTGTATCGTTCTTCTTCCTGGACCGGTGATTCCAAATTAAAAACTAAAAAAGAAGTGATTGTTTATTCGGTAACACCCGGCAAAGCGGTGGTATTGCCAGAATAATAAATCCAGATTTGTGAATAATAAAAGATCAATGATGAAAGTTTACAGCCCTTCGAAAAAATTATTTATCAACTGTCCTGTGATGCGTGTAAAAAAAGCGACCGTATTGGCAAGTTTTCTTTTCCTTTTATGGGGAGGAACCGCCAATAGTCAAAGCCCGGTAGTGGTTAGGCAGGTTCAGCCAAGAATCAGTAAAGTGATCAACCAGCATTGGACATTCAACTATTTCCCGGATGAAAAAGCCGACAAAGCTGGGTACGAAGCTGTATCGTTCGATGATAGCAAATGGCCGGCGGTAGCAGTACCTCATACCTGGAGCACGTATGAAACTACAGGTGAAGTGCATCCTTTTATCCGCAATCCTTCGGACAAGGACAATGATTATTGGTGGAAAGGCTGGGGCTGGTATCGCAAACATTTTAGCGTAGCCAGTTCTCAAAAAGGAAAAAGAGTATTTGTTGAGTTTGATGGTGTGCAGAAATATTGCAAAGTATATATCAACGGTCATTATCTCGGTGATCACAAAGGTGGTTATGGCTCTTTTGATTTTGATCTTACAGATCATATCAAATTCGGAGAAGATAATGTGCTTGCATTGGTGGTAAATAATAATCTTAATGACCAATACAGCATCCCCCCGATGCGTGCCGGGAACTTTGATGTATATGGAGGTATTTACCGTGATGCACGACTGGTGATCAAATCTCCTTTGCATATTCCCATGCAGGGATCGGCCAGTCATGAAGGCGGAACATTTGTTACTACACCTGATATTCGTAAGAACAATGGGAAACAAGGTGTGGTGCGTGTGCAGACTTATGTGAAGAATGATCATAAAACACAAAAAACGGTTCGTGTAAAAACAACAATAATAGATGCTGCTGGCAAACTCGTAACCAGCTTTGAAAAGAAAGAGATCATTCAGCCCGGTGAAATAAAACAGGTGGATCAAACCAGTGCAGTTATTAAGAACCCAAAACTATGGTCGCATGAATCGCCTTATTTATACAAAGTATATTCAGAAGTGTATGATGGAAATATGCTGACCGATAAGTTTGAAAGCCCTCTTGGGTTTCGTTGGTTCTGGTGGGACTATAAAGAAAATTTCCTTTATGTAAATGGTAAGAAGATGGTGATCCATGGCGGGAATCGTCACCAGGAATATCCCTGGCTGGGAGATGCCATCCCAAAATGGCTAACCGAAATGGATTATGCTGATATCGCCAAAAACCTGAACTATAATTTCATGCGCACGGCTCATTATCCCAATGATCCATTGGTATATGATCTAACAGATAAATATGGAATTGCGATCGATGAGGAACTGCCCAATATCAAGAACCAGGTGTTTAATAAAGAAGTGCAGGAGCAAATGTTGAAGGAGATGATCCGCCGTGATCGTAATCACCCCAGTATTATGTTGTGGAGCATGGGTAATGAAACCAATCACGCGGCCGATTCCAAATGGACATTGACAGAAGACACTACCCGCATCATTACAGCAAGAAGAGTGTTGGATAATTCACAGGGAGACTATGCACCGCATTCGGATGAAAATCTCGGGATTGAAAGCCTGCTGCGTTGCAATATCCGCGGGTGGTATAATAAAGATGTAAAGGATCTTGAGCCATCGGATGCTCAACATGCAGGAACGGAAGAGCAGCAACACAAC
>DASVNY010000254.1:0-3251 GCA_036383615.1 Chitinophagaceae bacterium | reverse complement strand
GGAATTAGTACTGCAATCACTCCCAGAATTTTCCAGGTACCAATAATGGTTAGAAAATAAACGGGATAACCTAATTGCATCATCAGCTTTACTTCATCATCGGTTTTTAAAAACTGAACGATCCCTGTCGTCAGCATTCCTAATGAAAGCCAGGCGGTGGCGATCCAGTAGATAATTTTATCTCTCTTTTTCATAAAACGTTATTTTAGTTTGTTAACGATCTCCTGCAATCGGTCATGCGCCATATTGAGACCATAAGCAAATGGCATTTTCAATTGCTGATCTCTTTGAGCGACTGATTCATAAAGGGTGTGTATAGTGAGCCTGCTCGCATCATCAGTGAGTTGTTCAAATTCCAGGACCTCGAGCTGAACACCGAGCCCCATATTTTCAAATTCAAATGTCCTTGTGATCTTTTTGTTTGGAACAAATTCATGGATCGCTCCATTAAACAGGTATTTGTTTCCCTGCGGATCGGTGGTTTCAAATTGATAACTACCATGTTTCCTGTTTTCCAGTTTCAGCACTTTTGTTCCCATCCATTGCTCAACAAGCTCCAGCTCTTCATAGGCTTTAAACAATAATTCAAGCGGGAGATCAAATTCCCTTGTGATCAGCAGGTCGTGCTGGCCATCTTCGGCAGTGATCTTTGTTTTTCTTTCCATATCGGTCTATTTTTTTGATTTGTAATTTTTCATCACGGCTTCCAGTTTATTAAACCGGTCATCCCACATTTTGCGGAATGGTTCTATAAACTCTGCGATCTCTTTCATCTTTTTGGGGTTGAAATGATAATGAACTTCCCGCCCGTTAAACTCCTGCGCAAGCAATTCGCATTCGGTAAGTATGGCAAGATGTTTTGAAACGGTTGGCCTCGCCGTATCAAAGTTTGCTGCGATAGCACCTGCTGTCATGGATTGCGTGGCTACCAGCATAAGGATGGCCCTTCTTGTTGGGTCAGCTATGGCCTGGAAAACATCTCTTCTTAAATTCATTGTGTAGCTATTTGGCTACAAATATATGTGTAGCCATTTAACTACGCAAATATTTTTTTCAAACAAGCGGCAATAAAAAAACCATCCGCCAGCTGGCGGATGGTTTTTGATAAAAGGTTCTTCTTTTATTAAAAAGCTTTTGGCTTATCTTTCGCCTCCTCTTTCTTCGGCGTGTTCTTCACATATTTTTCCATCCATTCAAATTGCTCAGCCAGTGTGTGCATGATATTTTCTCTTCCTGCATAACCATGGCTTTCATAAGGCAGGCTCACATATTTAGCCGTACCACCATGTCCTTTGATCGCGTTGAACATTCTTTCACTTTGAATGGGGTAAGTGCCGGTGTTATTATCCATTTCACCGTGTATCAGCAATAATGGTGTTTTGATCTTATCGGCATTCATAAAGGGGCTCATGTCATTATACAGGTCAGGCGCCTGCCAATAAGTGCGGTCCTCATTCTGAAAACCAAAAGGAGTAAGGGTGCGATTGTAAGCACCACTTCTTGCAATACCCGCTTTGAAAAGATTGGTATGTGCCAGCAGGTTGGCTGTCATGAATGCGCCATAGCTATGTCCGCCAACAGCAACACGATTGCGATCACCAACGCCCATTTCCGCCAGTTTATCAATAGCTGCTTCTGCATTCATCTTTAATTGATCAAGAAAATTATCATTGGGCTTTTTGTCTTTATCCGTAGCAACGATCGGCATCTCTGCATTATTAAGCACGGCATAACCCTGCGTAACATAATAAACAGGAGATCCCCAGTTAAGCAAAGTGAATTTATGTTCACTTCCTCTTACCTGTGCGGCATCTGCGGCAGAGTTATACTCGGCAGGATAGGCCCAGATAAATACAGGCAATGCACCATCACGGCTTTTCTCATAACCCCTAGGTAAATAAAGATCACCGGTCAGGTCAACTCCATCTTTTCTTTTGTATTTGATCTTTTCTTTGCTCACGCCTTCCAGTTGCGGATAGGGATTTTTAAAGAAAGTAATCTGTCTGTCAGCGGTTTTTGTTTTTAAATTCTTTATCCAGTAGTTAGGCATTTCCTTTTCGCTTTCTTTTTTGGTAAGCACCTGCAGTTTATCTGCGTCCAATACCCAGGCTACAAATTCAAATGTTCCTTCTGTGCAGCGCCAGATGATATCTGATTTTTTTTCTTTCAGGTCAAAAGTGGCAAGAAAAGGAAGATCGCCTTTGGGTGATGCACCAACGACATTATTCATGATAAGCTTATTGCCATTATCAATTGTTTTAAGCACATAACGGCCATACTGGTTTTTTTCAGTAATGGGTGAACCGGGATTGGAATAAGCATCCGTTGTATTTCTTTCGATGATCTTTTCCATATCACCTGTAGAAGGATTATAGCGATTGGTCCTCGTTGTTTGCTTGCCTGTCAAACCTTCCGATACCAATGCAAGGGTTGGAGTGCCCCATGTTGTGCCGCGGTAGCGCATTTTTGTTTTGAAAAGAAGTTTGGGTTCTGCATTGAAGGGAGCAGGTTGTGCATACACGGCATCATGAAAGTCAACATTCTTCCTGATAAATCCACTATCAAGTGGCATGCACCAGGTCATCGTAGCAGGCTCATCATCTCTCCAGTCAAATCCACGGGCAACAAATTGAACATTATCATTACCACTCGGTGCAGTTTCAGCAGATGGCAGATCGGCAAGATGCTTCAACACTTTTCCATTCATATCTGTAATTACAACAGTGGACGGAAAACCATTGGCAGGCACGAGGTAAGAGAATGGTTTTTTCAGTGTGCGAACCAGCATGTATTTTTTATCAGGAGATACATTGATAGTCGAATAGATCGCAGGTTGCCCGATCTTTGTTTCAACCCCATTGACATTTTTTATTAACTGCGAGGTGCCGTAAAAAGCAAACAATTCTTCATCATAAGGGCTTTTGATCATATCCTGGAAAGTAGGTCGGGGAGAGGCCTTTCCATAATTCTCCTGCACGGCAGGACCCTTTGGCACGGCTGGTTTTGGTGGCGCTGCAGTAACGGGTTTGGTGGCGGCGCGGTATAATATTGTATTGTCATCATACCATTGATAAACACCACCCATCAACCCATTCAATGCTGTTTTATTGATCTTAGTGGCTTTTTGTGTTGCTACATCCACTACATACAGATCAATGCGGCCAGCTGTTGTATGAAGAAAAGCGATCTTTTTATCATTGGGGCTCCATGAAATATTAGAAGCCGCCAGCGGAGAAGGCAGCCCCGTGATC
>DASVNY010000253.1:0-10428 GCA_036383615.1 Chitinophagaceae bacterium | reverse complement strand
TGCAGTCGCAAAAGGTTTTGAAACATTTGGCCTGCAGCTATATACGTTGAGAGAAGATATGCCGAAGGATCCAAAAGGCATCCTGGCACAGGTCGCTTCTTTTGGTTATAAGCAGATCGAAAGTTATGAAGGCTCACTCGGAATGTTCTGGGGCATGTCAAATACAGATTTTAAAAAGTATATGGATGACCTTGGCATGGCCATCGTAGCCAGCCATTGCGATATAAAGAAGGACTTTGAAAAGAAAACTGCTGAAGCTGCCGCTATCGGTATGAAATACCTGATCTGCCCCTGGCTCGGCCCGCAAAAAAGCCTGGATGATTTCAAACGCTATGCAGAAGAGTTCAACAAGAAAGGCGAGATATGCAAAAAGAACGGGATAAAGTTCGCTTATCATAATCACGACTATAGTTTTAAACCGCTTGAAGGAGCGATACCCCAGCAAGTATTAATGGATAATACGGATGCGGGGTTGGTAGATTTTGAAATGGATATCTATTGGGTAGTCACCGCCAATGAGAACCCGGAAGCATGGATGAAAAAATACAAGAACCGTTTCAGGCTTTGTCATGTCAAGGATCGCAGCAAAACAGTTGTAACCGATAATGGTAAGAATTCTGTTGAACTGGGAACCGGCATTA
Source organism: Chitinophagaceae bacterium (assembly GCA_036383615.1). GTDB lineage: Bacteria > Bacteroidota > Bacteroidia > Chitinophagales > Chitinophagaceae > CADEDV01. The sequence goes on along the minus strand of DASVNY010000253.1, from coordinate 9,787 downwards.
TTGATTTCGCAAAGGTTTTAAAAACGGCCAAAGAGAATGGTATGGAGTATTATATCGTTGAGCAGGAAGCATATCCCAACGGCACGCCGGTGCAAGCTGTAAAAGCCGATGCGGAATACATGAAAAAATTAATGATCGGCTAAAAGCAAACAGGCAAGCGCCGAGTCGGGCCACTATACTCATTTGAGTGGCAAATGCTGCTGGCCCAGACATCGGCTCAAAAGCTTTCGTGGAAGAAATAGATGAAAAAAATAGTGACCTAAAACAAAAAGGCAAGCGTTTTACACTTGCCTTTTGCATATTATCAATTGCCAATTGTCCTACAACCCGGCCATCATTTTCTTTTGTTTCAGGTTTGACAAGGAAGGATCCAGTTCAATGGCTTTATCACAAAGCGCAATGCCTTTGTCCTTCTCCCCTTTTTTCTGGTAAGCCATACCGATCATGTACAATGCCGAGGCATTTCCTTTGTCATACTCAAGCACTTTATCCCAATAGTCGATCGCTGGCTGGTATTTACCACTATAGTAATAAGCTTCAGCTACCATGTTCAGGATATTGAGATCACTCGGTTTTCTTTTCAGGATCTCGTTCATGATCTCTACCCCTTCATTCAGTTTGCCAACGTTCAGGTAAGCAATACCAAGGTTTTCGAGATAGTCGTTATCTTTTTTATAGCCCTTCGCTCCTGCTTCTAAAATATATTTCAATGCATTCTTATCATCATGCATTGCATAACAGATAAGACCAAGCTCATAAATCCAAAAATTCTTGGTGGTATCTAATGCAATTGCTTTCTGGAAATAAGGGATAGCGAGTTTGTAATTCATCATATCCGCATAGCTGCGGGCGATCATATACTGCACTTCTCCATTTTGCGCATCTTCTTTAGCGGCTTCATTCAGGTATTTGATCGCTTCTCCATAATTGTCCTGGTCATACATCACTTTACCAACAAAGTAATTGATCTTTTCAGATGGGTCGGCTTTTTTTAGTTTATTAGCATACAGCACTACATCATCATACTGCTTTAACTGGAAGGAAAGATTCATCAACTGCTTATAAGTAGCAGGTGATTCATCTCCCAGCTCATTTAATTTTTTATAGGTCTCTCTTGCCTGCGAATACTTGCGGAGATCGTGATAGGCCAGGGCCAGTTCACTTACAACAGTTTTATTATTGGCGTCGTATTTAATGGCCTTCTCAAAATTCTTTAGTGATTCGAGGCGACGGCCCTTTCCTTTTTCTTCCAAACCTTTTTGGAGGAAGAAATCGGCGCTGTCAACGACCACAATTTTGTTTACTGATGTTTGGGAAAATGCCAGCGAACAGGCCAGCACAAGACACACGGATAGGTAAAGGCGGATCATAGGGTTGTTTTTTAATTGGATGACTCTCTGCTTACAGAACACAAGATAGAATTTGGATGACTAAATCAGAACCTTAAAAGCGTAATTCTCAGCGAATACCATTCCAATTTAGTAGTTTACTTGAGAATTATACCAGCAAGGGCTGGTAAATTTACCCTTAACCGGTAAATTTTTTGAGCCTTATCAACCAATTCGCATCTTATATCGGGATTATAAACGCTGTCTGTGCCCCAGAATATTGCCCGGTCACTATTGAAAATTTCTTCAGAATAAGGCTTTTCTCTCACATATATCTCCCAATCCTGTTTCACTGCAGGAGTCATATTAAGAATGATCAAAAGATCATCCTTTTTCTTCTTTCCTTTCCGGCTATAAACGATCACTGCATCGCTCCGATGATTCAGATCAACCCATTCAAAACCATGGATATTGAATTGATTTTGAAAAAGCGCAGGCTCAGCTTTTAATAATTTGTTCAATTCAGCAACACAATCCTTCATCAGCTTGTGACAATCAAATTGCAATAGGCCCCAATCCAGTTCTGATTTATAGTTCCATTCGCTTGTTTGTCCAAACTCATTTCCCATAAACAAGAGTTTAGCACCCGGATGCGTCCACATATAAGTGTACAAAAGCCGGAGGTTGGCAAATTTCTGCCATTCATCTCCCGGCACTTTATAGATCATCGGGCTTTTGCCATGCACCACTTCATCATGACTCAGGGGCAACATAAAGTTCTCATCATAGTAATACATCATGCTAAATGAAAACTTATCCTGGTGAAATTGCCGGAACACCGGATCGATCTTAAAATAATCAAGCGTGTCATGCATCCATCCCATCATCCATTTCATACCAAAGCCCAATCCATCATCGAATGTTGGTCTTGATACTCCCGGCCAATCGGTTGCTTCCTCCGCTATTGTTTGCACATCAGGAAAATCCCTGAAGATCGTTGCATTCAGGTCCTTGATAAATGCAATGGCCTCAAGGTTTCCATCACCACCATATTCATTCGGTTCCCATTGTCCATGCGTTCTTGAATAATTCAATTTAAGCATGGAAGAAACAGCATCCACTCTGATACCGTCAATATGAAAAAGATCGAACCAGAATCTTGCACTGCTTATCAAAAAAGATTTTACTTCTCCCCTCTTATAATTAAAGATGTAGCTGTTCCAATCGGGATGAAAACCTTTTCGCATATCCGCATACTCATAGGTATGCGTTCCATCAAACATGAACAATCCATGCGCATCATAAGGAAAATGAGAAGGCACCCAATCCAGGATCACACCAATACCTTCCTGGTGAAATGCATCGATCAATCGCATCAATCCCTGTGGATCACCAAATCTTGAAGTAGCAGCAAAGAATCCTGTGCATTGATAACCCCAGCTACCATCAAAGGGATGCTCCATCACCGGCATGAATTCAACATGCGTGAATCCCATCTCTTTTACATAAGGCACCAGGCGTTCTCTTATCTGGTCATAGCTGTTATAACTTTCCTCGTCATGTTTATCGGGCCGTTGCCAGCTTGCCAAATGAACTTCATAAACACTCCATGGGGAATCAAGCGCATTGTTCTTTTTCCTTTTTTTCATCCATTCCTCATCCTGCCATTCATAATACATGTCCCATGTGATAGAAGCCGTATCTGGTCGCTTCTCCCAAAAATTGGCGAAGGGATCTCCCTTATCCATTTTCCGTTTGGCATAACCAACGATATGATACTTATAGGCCTCCCCTAATTTGAACCCAGGAATAAATCCTTCCCATACCCCGCTTTTATCCCACCGCGGATGCAGTTCAAATTCATGTTCTTTCCAATTGTTGAAATTGCCGATCACAGAAACCGATGTAGCATTAGGCGCCCACACACAGAAATACATTCCCCACTGATCATTCACCTGAATTGAATGTGATCCGAATTTTTGATATAAACGATAATTCGTTCCATTTTGAAAATTGCTAATGTCTTCTTCCGTTAACAATGAATAATTCCAAACGGATAATGATGTATCAACAAAATTTTCTGCTTCGTATGTGGCCTGTTTAACTACAGTTGAATCATCTTTTTTATTTTTTTTTGCTGCACCTGTCTTTTTTGCTGTGGTTTTTTTTCGTTCCTGCGTCATAATCTGCTATGCTTTAACGTTTAATTACATGAACGGTCTATTGCTACTGATAAATTTAAAGGAATTTAGCAGCTTATAAGAATGTGGGGAACCATTAAACCATTTCTGCCAGGGTTTTAAAGCCCTGATGGACAAACCAACACACAAATGAGAAAACCGGCTATTCTGCTCTTCTCGATGCTTTTTGCGTCCATCTTTTCCTATTCCCAATCGTCACTAAAAGGAACTGTTACCGATTCTGTAGAGAAAAAAACACCTGCCAATGCAGTAGTCTCCGTTATGCGGTCAGCCGATTCGGTTCTTGTAAAATTTGCCCGTACAGATAAGGACGGTCATTTCCAGTTCAATAGTTTGAAAACAGGAAAGTATATCATTATGATCACTCATCCTTATATGGGTGACTATTTTGATGCGATAGACCTGAATGCTCCCATTGTTGACCTGGGCAAAGTATATGTAACACCTAAAAGCAAGTTATTAGCGGAAGTGATCATTAAAAGCGGTGCGCCCATACGCATCAAGGGTGATACCACTGTTTATACTGCGGATAGCTTTAAAGTAAGACCCGGCGCCAATGTGGAAGAATTGCTGCGAAGATTGCCGGGGATACAGGTTGATAAGAATGGCCAGATCACAGCGATGGGTGAAAGAGTGAAAAAAGTATTGGTTGATGGAGAAGAATTTTTTGGGAGCGATCCCGGTATTGCCACCAAAAACCTGAGAGCAGATGTGGTAAAAGAAGTTGAAGTGTTTGATAAGAAAAGTGACCAGGCTGAATTTACGGGGATCGATGATGGCGTAAAAGACAAGACCATCAACCTTAAACTGAAAGACGATAAGAAAAAAGGATATTTCGGAAAGATAGAAGCTGGCGGTGGCTTGCCTGATAAATACAACAACTCCGCTATGCTGAATGCATTTAAAGGCAAGAGAAAGCTGGCGGCTTATGGTATTATGAGCAATACCGGTCAAACCAATCTTGACTGGCAGGATGCACAAAACTATGGAGGCGGATCCGAGAATATGGAAAGCGGTGTTTCGGATGATGGCGGTATGTGGATTAGCATGTCAAGTGGTGATGAAGATTACTGGGGAGGTCGCAATGGTATCCCTACCAACTGGAACGGCGGTTTGCATTTCAATAATAAATACAATAACAACAAGCAAAGTGTAAATGCCGGTTATAAATTCAGTAAAGTGAATGCGCCCGGTATCACCAGCACTTTTTCTAAAATTTTTTTGAATGATACAAGCTGGTCAACTAACAGTATTACAGACAGGTTCAGCTCAACAGTCAAGCATGCTTTTAACCTTACTGCTGAGTTCACGCTTGACTCCATGAATTCATTAAAATGGACATCCCGATTCAATAATAACAATAGCCGCACTACCAATGATTATTTGGCCGAAGCGCTTGATATAGATGATAAGCTGATCAATAAGAATAATCGTATCAGCAACAACGAATCGGATAATAATAATTTTACCTCTACTCTTCTTTGGAGAAAAAAGTTCAAGAAATTGTCCCGTACATTATCTGTCAACACGGATTTTAGCTGGAACAATTCCAAGAATGACGGGCTCTTATTTTCCCGGATCGATTATTACGACAAAGGTGTTTACCTGAGATATGATTCGATCGATCAGCAAAATATCCGTAACAGTGAAGGAAAATCGTTTACCACGAAAGCAGCTTATACAGAGCCATTGATGAAAGACACTTATCTTGAGCTGAGTTATGCTTTCAACTATTATAACAACGACAATGAACGGATCACGAATGTAAAAGATGGTACGGGCAAATACACAGAAGAGATTGACTCACTCACCAACTTTTTTACTTTCAACCGTCTCGTTCATACGCCAGGACTGAATTTCAGGGTAAATAAAAAGAAGTATAATTTTTCATTTGGCAGCTCAGTTGGTTTCAGCCATTTTATCCAGAAGAATATCACGGAAGAATTGGAAAGCGAGTACAACTTTACCAATTATTTTCCCCGTGCAAGTTTCACGTATAAATTCAAGCCAAGCCAGAACCTGCGGTTTAATTATAATGGTTCTACCACTGCTCCCACTTTGGAGCAATTGCAACCGACCACGGTCAACACTGACCCGTTGAACATTTACATTGGTAATCCCGATCTGAAACAGGCATTCCGCCATTCTTTCAATGCCGGGTATAACTCCTATAATGTTTTAAAAGAAAAGAATATCTGGACCAACCTGAGTGTGAATTTTACTGACAATGCTTTTACCCAGTTCAGCTCTATTGATAGCGGCGTAAGAACATACCAGACTGTTAACGTAGATGGTATTTACAACCTGAACTTCTTTGGAGATTATGGTTTTAAGATCAAAGACACCAAATGGCGGCTTGGTTTCGGGCCCACCCTTAATGTAAACAAGAATATTGATTTTGTTCAGCAAGGCGGATCCCCGGTTGCAGTAAAAAATGTTACCAAAACCAATAGCTACGGTTTACGGATCAACGTAAGTCAATATGTAGAGAACAAATTCAATTTCCATATCGGGCCCAATTTCACCTGGAACCGTTCGCATGCTTCTGTAAATACAAATGCAAATGCGGAATACTGGCAAATCAATGGCTGGGCCAGCGGAGAAGCTACCTTGCCAAAAGGATTTGATATAGGCACCGACCTTAACTACCAGTTCCGTCAAAAGGATGATCGTTTCCCTACCAATAATAGTTTTACCACCTGGAACGCTTTTGTGAGAAAAAGACTCCTGAAAGAAAATGCGCTGGAGCTCAAGTTTGGTGTTTACGATATCCTGAATCAAAACCGTGGCTACAATAGAAATTTCAACAGCTATAGCTTTACAGAAACCTATTATAATACATTAAGAAGATTCTGGTTGTTCACGGTTACTTATAATATTTCAAAGAATGGTAAACCCGCATCAGGATTTTAATCTATAATAACAACCGGGTTAACTAAACATACAATGAAACCACATAGACATATAGCACACAGCAGGAATACACACATAGAAACCTATGTGAAGCCTATGTTTCTATGTGCCTATGTGCTGCAAAATCGTTGCTCACCTAAACGAGCGTCATTTAACTTATAGTTATGAAGAAAATATTGCTTTCCTTATTTGTTTGCTATTGCAGTGTGTTGCAGGCGCAGCAATTTGTCAATAGCGGCCTCATCGAATTTGAAGTAAGAACCAATAACCATAAAGTGTTTGGTGATGGTATCTGGGCCGAGATGTTCAAAGACAGGATACCACAGTTTTCTACCACCTGGTATCATTACACTTTCAATAATGATAAAGCAGTTTATAAATTCAATCGTCGTGATGAAGCATCAAAATTGCCCTGGTCAAGAGGTGAAGAGGAAGATAATATCTGGTTCAGTGATTATACAGCCGGCGCTTTCACCGATCAGAAATTTGTGTTTGACAACACCTACCTGCTTAGTGATACGCTAATGAATATCGAATGGAAGATGGTTCCGAATGAAACCCGCGAGATTGCAGGCTTCACCTGTCGCAAAGCTGTGGGAGTTATTTTCGATAGTGTTTATGTGTTTGCATTTTATACGGATGAAATAACGATCAGCGGTGGCCCCATGGGAATTCATGGTCTGCCGGGAATGATATTAGGTATAACGATCCCGAGAATGTTCACGAGTTGGATAGCCACAAAATTGCAGGTGAGTGGTGTGAACACCAATATCGTTACTGCCCCTCAAAAAGGCAAGAAGAAAAAAGCGACTGAATTGCAGGTGGATGTTCAAAAAGCAACGAAAGACTGGGGCACATGGGGGCAGCAGTCGGTTTGGAATATCTTTTTGTAGTTACTTTGAAAAAGCTGCGAGCTATGAGCCGTGAGCTTCGAGACCAATAGTTCGAAAGCGAAATTATAACCTCGCAGCTCACGGCTCGTGGCTCATTTCAGCAATTCAAATACAAAGCTTTCTTTTGGCTTTATCTCAAAACCACTCAGTGATCTTGTATTACCTGAGATCACATCTTTGACACGGGTAAAGCCATTTGTTCTTTCGGCAAATGAGTTCCAATCAGGTTTGATGGTTTTATCGCCTGTATTAGCGATCACCATTACGGTCTGCGCATTATCATACCTGAAATAGACATAGAGCCCGTCTTTGGGAATGAATTGCATTGTTTTTCCGCCAGTAATGGCCGATGAATTTTTTCTGAATTGCGCCAGCTTGCTTACATGATTGAAGGTTTCATTTTCGTTCGCTGTTCTTCCTGCGGCCGTAAACCGGTTATTGGTATCGTCTTTCCAGCCACCGGGAAAATCCTCTCTCACCGTTGCGTCGGTATTCTTTTTCATGTTCTTCATCAGCACTTCGGTGCCATAATACAGTTGCGGAATGCCACGCATTGTCATCAGCCAGTTCAATCCCATTTTTAATTTATTCCAATCTTCTCCCACAACTGAGAATACCCTGTCCATATCATGGTTATCCATGAAATTGCAGTTGTTCATGGGATCTTTATACAACACATCCTGCGCAAGCGTTGTATAGATCTTCCCTACCCCGGTCATCCAACCAAAAGATTCATTCATGCCGGCGAGTATGGCAAAAGCCACCTGGAAGTCCAGCATTCCCTTTGCATTATGTTTGAATGGTGCTGCAATATTGTTTTGTGTGAAATAGGCATTGGCAACAGTTGTGTTCACCCAGGATTCACCAAAGACTGTCAGCTTAGGAAACTCTTTTACCAATGCTGTGTTTACATCATTCATGAATTGCTCTTCGCAATATTTATAGGTATCAACCCTCCATCCGTCAATACCATATTCCTCCGTTGTCCAGATAGCATGTTGAATTAAGAATTTCGCCACGTAAGGATTACGCTGGTTCAGATCAGGCAGGTGCGGAACAAACCAGCCATCGAGCATTTGTGTTTTCTCTGCTTTAGAAACATAGGGGTCAAAAAATACTTCTTCACGATGATTAGGTGCCTTATCTCCCTGCGAAGTGTTGAACCAATCTTTCATCGGTTTATCCAGTGCGAACCAATGATGATTACCCACATGATTATACACAGCATCCTGTATCACTTTCATCCCGTTTTTATGCAGGGTTGCGCAAAATTGTTTGTAGCCTTCATCGCCGCCCAATCTTTTATCCACTTCATAATGGTCCGTGAACCAATAACCATGATAGCCGGCCACGTTGTTTCCCCACTCATTCATCAACGGCATATTGTTCTCGATCACGGGTGTGAGCCACAAGGTTGAAACTCCCAACTCCTTAAAGTAATCAAGATGATCAGTAATGCCTTTAAAATCGCCACCATGACGGGCAAACATATTCTTCCTGTCACTTGTCTCATCACGATAACCTTTGATAATATCATTGGAAGGATCGCCATTGGCAAACCGATCTGGTATCATCAGGTAAATAAAATCTTTCGCGGTAACACCCTGCACTCTTGTTTTACCGTTCTCAGCGCTTCTGGCCTTCAATTCATAAACAACATCATCAAATGCTGTTCCCGCACCGCTTAGTTTAAATACAACCGTACCGGGTTTTGTTTGCGGAGTAATGACAAGGTCAACAAATAAGTAGTTTTTATTTTCGGGACAGCTTACTTTTTTAACTACTATTCCCGGGTAAGTTGTTTTAACCGATGTTACCTTGCCGATCGCTTCTTTATGCAACATCAATTGAAGGTTGCTATTTTTCATCCCTACCCACCAATGAGTTGGATAAATCTTTTGGGAAAAAGAATTGATAGCTGATAAGATCAGCGGAAATATTATTAAAAAAAGCTTTTTCATACAGATATAGTATTTGCTTTCGATTCTTTAACTATCAAAGCACAAACAATCCCGGCTGTGCATAGTAATACACCACCTATCAAAACAGCTGCGAGTCTGTCGCTGTTCAGGAAGTGTTCAAATATTTTTCCAAAAAATAAAGAAGCAATTATTTCAGGCAGTACTATAAAAAAATTAAATATTCCCATATAGATGCCCATTTTTTCCTGGGGTATCACACCCGCAAGCATCGAATAAGGCATTGAAAGTATAGATGCCCACGCTATACCCACCATACTCATTGAGATATAGAGCATCCATGGTTCCTGGATATAGTTTACTGATATAAGGCCTAGTCCTCCAACAATAAGGCATGCAGTATGTGTAAGCTTTTTACCCATTCTTGCCACCCAAAAAGGAATGCTAAAGGAAAAGGCAAATGTCACAAGATTCAGAACTGCAGATGTGTTATTAGCATGCTCCAATCCTTTTGTAAATACTTCACTATTGGT
>DASVNY010000252.1:0-1945 GCA_036383615.1 Chitinophagaceae bacterium | reverse complement strand
ATGATTCAATGATCGGTAAGCTCATCACTATCGCGCAAACAAGACAGGAGGCCATCAATACGATGCACCGGGCGCTAAGTGAATATGTAATAGAGGGAGTGAAGACTACGATCCCTTTCCATCTTCAATTGATGAGGGATGAACGTTTCATATCCGGTGACTTCAACACAAAATTCCTCGAAGGATTTACCCTGAGATAATTAGTTGCGGCGTAGAGTCGGTATCCATGGTGCGGCTAATGTAGCCTGGTTGTAACTTGGCTTCATCCGTATGGTAATATTCAATGCAACTTCACCGGGAACCTTGGTCTTTCCCCACATGATGCTTACAGGCGCCACAGCATGGGTAGGAACAAAATAATTATACCATGCACCTACTACTTCACCGCCGGACTTTTGTTCCTGGTATTTGGTGCTTGAGAATCCTTTATTGAGCGATTTATGCAGCTTTTCAAATTCTCTTTTCACTTCTTTTATTCCATCAGCATCGGGTTCTGAATAAGCCACTAACTGGTAGAGCATGATGGTGTCTTTGTCGGGCAGTGTATCGGCATATTGCATCTCGACCTCTGCCAACACCACTTCTACCTTTTTTGGCTTAAAGAAAAAGGGGTTATGAGAACTATAGAACCCATGCAGGTAAAAAAGGCCTGTATCGGATCGCTGATACAATTCTTTATCTTTTAAAGTGGGGTCATTGATCAGGTGTTTTAAGAAACTGCTGAACTCCATGGCAAAGGGATCGGAACGAAAATAGTTCTTACTTACTTTTTTGACAGCATCCTGTGAATGAGCTGAAACGTTTAGAGCGAGTAAAACGAGCAGGTAAAATTTTTTCATCAATCAAAATTCAACAGGAAAATAGACAAAGGAAAAATAATGGGATGTTAAAAGATGCTTTTTACCCATTTAATAATAGCCACATCCCAGCCCAGCATTTTGAAAGCGGTATAAAACAGGATGATCGCGAATATCTTTTTTAATGCAGCGGTATTGATGGCTAACGCTACCTTACTACCAAAGAATCCCCCGATAAAAAAGCCTGCGCATAGTAAGCCAACAACCCGGAGATCAATAGGTGTGCCCCGTTGCTGACATTGATGATAATAATACAGCGAGGCAAGTATTACAACAGGTAATGTTAATACGGCCAATGAAGTGCCTTGTGCCTGGTGCTGAGTATAGCTCATAAAAAATACAAGCGCAGGCACCATGATAATGCCTCCACCCACACCAACTAAACCACTCAACATGCCGGCAGCCAGCCCGATGGTCAGCACCATCAGCACTATTTGTGTTGTCATAGTATTTGGTTGAGATTGATTCATTCTTTGTTGCTAAAAGTTCCTTTGTAATGGTCAATGGCTTCCTGGATGATCTTGCAGGCAGTATCCCTGTCCTGGAAATTATCTATCTCCACTTTTTTATTCTCGAGCACTTTGTATTGCTCAAAAAAGTTGCGCAGCTCCAGCAAAAAATGTTGCGGCAGGTCATCCATTTTTTGATAATGATTCACCGATGGATCTTTGGAAGCCACGGCAATGATCTTATCATCGGTTTGGCCCTGGTCGATCATTTGCATATTGCCGATCACTTTTGCTTCAACCAGGCAAAGTGATTGAATGGATTGGGAGCATAGCACCAAAATATCAAGCGGGTCATTATCATGCCCCAGTGTTTGTGGAATAAATCCATAATTAACAGGATAGTGAAAGGAAGAATAAATAACCCTGTCGAGCTTTAATAAGCCCGTTACTTTATCTACTTCATACTTGGATCTTGAACCCTGTGGTATCTCCACCAATGCATTAACGATCTTTGGCGCTTTTTCTCCATAATGTGCGCCGTGCCACGGATGATGTACAGTTAGCATGGGAAAAAATTTAGGTTATAACCTTACCATTTTCATACCGGCAAAAGTAGCAAGCAATCCAATGATCACACTC
>DASVNY010000251.1:0-5003 GCA_036383615.1 Chitinophagaceae bacterium | reverse complement strand
AGGTGACAATGTTACTGTTAACTACAAGATCATTGAAGGTAACAAAGAGAGGATCCAGTCTTTTAAAGGAGATGTGATCAAGCGCCAGGGCAGCGGCCATACGGCTTCTTTCACAGTGCGTAAAATCTCTGATGGTGTAGGTGTAGAAAGAGTATTTCCTATCTACTCCCCTAATATCGAATCAATCGCTGTAAATAAGAGCGGTCATGTTCGCAGGGCTAAATTGTTCTACCAGCGTGGTCGTAGCGGTAAGAGCGCAAGGATCCGTGAAAAGAGAATGACTGAAACAGCAGCGCAATAATCAGCTGACAATATTTTAAAAGCTCCGTTTACCGGGGCTTTTTTATTAGCTGTTTGTAAAGGAAAACTATTAGTGTATCAAGCCACCTGGCCGGGAATACATACAGTCATTGGTTCGTCTTTTTAGTGATGATGGTGGCTTGGTAAGAAAATACTCATAGCCTATATTCTTAGGAAACTATTTTGACAGTTATTAATTCAGTACTTAGTATCTTTAAACCCTAATTTTCGAAATATGATACACACTAACTTATTAGGTATGCTTGGCACTAACGAGATCATTATCATTCTTGTTATCGTGCTGTTGTTATTTGGTGGCCGTAAAATACCTGAACTGATGCGTGGCCTTGGTAAAGGTGTTCGTGAGTTTAATGATGCAAAAAGCAATGTGAAGAGAGAGATCGAAGAGAATACAAACGACGTTAAGAACTCGGTTAATAATTAATATCTCCCATTCGCTTTTATTTAATCAAAAAGGCTGTCGCTTTTGTTTGAGTATTCTTCCATTGAGCAATACCATGCCCGTTTAAAGGAAGGAGCTATTACCTGCCTGCAGGCCGTTGAACATTATCTCAGCAAGATCGATGCATCCAAACGCCTGAATGCTTTTGTTGAAGTGTATGCAGAAGAAGCATTACAAAAAGCAAAGCAACTGGATGAAACCCGTCAGCAAGGACAGCCATTAGGCAAACTGCATGGTGTAGTGATCGGTCTTAAAGATGTGATCGCTTATAAAGGGCACACACTAACCGCTTCATCCGCCATTCTCAATAATTTCAGTTCCATTTATTCTGCCACTGCTGTTGAAAGATTGCTTTCAGAAGAAGCGATCATCATTGGCAATCTCAATTGCGATGAATTCGCAATGGGTTCTACCAATGAAAATTCAGCTTATGGCAAAGTGTTGAATGCGCAGGATGAAACAAGAGTGCCGGGTGGTTCTTCTGGTGGTTCTGCTGTGGCGGTACAAGCCGGTCTTTGCATGGTTTCATTGGGAAGTGATACGGGTGGATCTGTGAGACAGCCCGCTGATTTTTGCGGCATCATTGGTTTAAAGCCTTCTTACGGAAGAATATCCCGCTATGGTTTGATCGCTTACGCTTCTTCTTTCGACCAGATCGGTATTTTCGGAAATACAGTTCCCGATGTTGCACTCACACTTGAAGTGATGGCCGGTGCCGATGAGTTTGACAGCACTGTTTCTCATAAAGAAGTACTGGAATACTCTCAGCAGCTCAATACAACAAAAAAATTTCGCTTTGCTTATTTCAATGAAGCATTGGATCACCCCAGTCTTGACCCGGAGATCAGCTCTTCTATTAAAAATGTATTGTCGCAATTAAAGAATGATGGTCACCAGGTTGACGCTGTCTCATTTGATCTTCTCGATTATATCGTTCCTGCTTATTATGTTTTAACAACAGCAGAAGCGTCTTCCAATCTCTCAAGATATGATGGTGTACGATATGGGCATCGTACGGAAAAGAAAGATGTTGACCTTATTGAATTTTATGAATTGTCAAGATCAGAAGGATTTGGCAAAGAAGTAAAGCGAAGGATCATGTTGGGCACATTCGTATTGAGCTCGGGTTATTATGATGCTTACTTTACCAGGGCACAACAAGTAAGACAATTATTGTTTGATAAGATACAGGCTATTTTTTCAAACTATGGTTTCATTGTATTGCCCACCTCACCTACTCCTGCTTTCAAGATCGGTGAAAAAATGGATGACCCGATCGCTATGTACCTGGCAGATATTTATACGGTAATGGCTAACCTTGTGGGCATTCCCGCCATTTCCCTTCCGTTATTTAAACATAGTAATAACATGCCATTCGGCTTGCAGGTGATGGCCAACCGTTTTGATGAACTACCTTTGTTGCAGGTTTCGGAACAGTTAATGAAACTGGGTAGTGTATCAATTTGAAATATTTTCCCACAAAGCCGCCAGGATCACTAAGAAAACATAAAATGACTTTGTGTTCTTTGTGCCTTAGTGGGAACCTGATGCACCACCTGAAACTGAAGCATTGATTATTTTAACATACCGGAAGCTTGATCTTAGTTAGGAAAATATTACCTGTCATTCTCATTCTTTTTGCTGGCAATGCCGAAGCAAGAGTTGGACAATTGAACGACTCTATTCCTCCCGCTAATGATTTGAAAAAAGGATTTAAGAATCTGTTTGTTGAGAGTAAGTTAGCCGATGGTGTAAGTGGAGAAAGATTAAATCCGCAGGCGATAACTTTTGTACAGGACTATATGCGCAAGAATGCAACCGGTCTGAAAAGAATGAAGGATTGGGGCAAGCCTTATTTTGATATGATCGATGGGGTGCTCACACAACATGGGGTACCAAAAGAATTAAAATATCTCGCTGTCATCGAATCTGGATTAAAGGTAAATGCTATTTCCTGGGCAGGAGCCGTGGGACCATGGGCCCTCATGCCCGGCACGGCAAGAATGTATGGCATGAAAGTCAGCCGCACCATTGATGAAAGAACGGATTATGTAAAGAGCACTCATGTGGCAGCGCGTTTGCTGAAAGATCTTTACAAACAATACGGCGATTGGTTATTGGTGATCGCTGCTTATAACGGCGGACCGGGAAATGTGAACAAAGCCATCCGTAACAGTAAGAGCAAGGACTTTTGGGTATTACAACATCATTTGCCAAACGAATCAAAGAATCATGTAAAGAAATTTATCTCCACGCATTATATCATGGAAGGCGAAGGTGGTGTGACAACACTCACAAAAGATGAAGTGGAAGATGCATTATTGAACAACAATAGCACACTTACAAAAGCTGAATCAGATAGCTCAAAAGTTCAGCCGATCAGCGGAAGATATAATGGCGCAGTGATCAGCAAATATGTTGACATGCCCATTGCAGATTTTAACCGCTATAATCCCGGGTTTGACAAAGAAGTAGGAAACAATGGTAAGTATGAATTGAGATTGCCGGCAGAAAAAATGCCGCTCTTTTTAAATAAGAAATACCAGATACTGGAAGAGTCAATGCAGCTCTTGCTAAAACAAGGCTCCACCCAATAATCATTAAACAGTGCTCCCTTCATCATTCTACATTTTATATTTTACATTTTACATTCTACATTCCTCTGTTCCCAACGCTTTCTTCATCGCCTCCGCCTTCAACAGGCACTCCTCCCATTCCTTATCTGCATCACTATAAAAAGTTATCCCTGAACCAGCCTGGAAAGAAACATACTTGTTTGTCGCATTGTACATGATGCTTCTTATCACAACATTAAAATCAAAATCATCATTTGGAGAGATATAACCAACGGCACCTGAAAAAATACCTCTTTTTGCTTGTTCATATTCTTCAATCAGCTCCATTACTCTTTTCTTAGGCGCACCTGTCATAGAGCCCATAGGAAAAGTCGCCCCGATGATCCCACTGAAAGAAATATTCTCTTTGAGCTCACCACTTATCGTGGATATCATCTGGTGAACCTGCGGAAAAGAATAAACACCATATAGCTCATCCACCACCACTGTTCCTTCTTTGCAGAGCTTGGCAAGATCATTTCTTACCAGGTCAACCACCATCACATTTTCTGAACGGTCCTTGGAGCTATTGAATAATTCGCTTTTGTTCTTTGCATCAAGGTTGGCATCTGCAATTATTCTTTTTGATGTTCCCTTGATCGGCTGCGAAAGAATTTTATTTCCCTGCTTTTTCAAAAAACGTTCGGGACTGGCGCAGATCAGCCATTTATCATCCATTCTATATAAGGCCGAGAATGGATTGGGAGATATCTCGCTTAATTTTTTATACACTTCAACCGGGTCGATCATTGCATCTCCTGCAAAAAACTCCTGGCAAAAATTGATCTCATAACAATCGCCGCGAAGTATATGTTGCTGCAATCGCTGAATGATGGCGATATATTCTTCCCGGGCGATCCGCTGCTGAATTTTTACCTGGGTTGGAGAACCTGGGTTTTGTATGCCTGTGCTATTAATAGCTGCAAAGACGGCTTCAGGATCATTGGCTTCTATCGTCATTTCATTTTCACTGAGACGAATGACAATTTCGGGTTCAAAGAAAAAAAGATCGGGGAACTGAATCTGATCGGCATGCGTTGAACTTAACTCTTCCATCTCATTCTTGAGATCATAACCAAGATGACCAAATAACCAGCCTTTTGATTGATCCCTGAATTGCTGCAATTGTTGCAGCGCTGTTCCTGCATTTGTTTTTACCGAACGTTTCACTCCTGCAGCCAGCAGGCATTCCATGCTATGCGGCTCTATTTGATATTGATGGTTATCCAAAAAACAAAAAGTGCTGAACTGTTGTGTCCAGTTCAGCACTTTCTTTTTCATTTCCTGAAAACCACTGATAGTAAATAGGCAGTTGGTTGTGGTTATATGCTTCAATGCAGTATTAACGACTTAACGTTTTTAGTAATCATCGTCTTCTTCATCATCATAATCTTTATCATTGAAGAGATCTTTGAACTCATCATCTTCAAATTTAAAGTCATCATCCTCTTCCTTTTTGCCACCGCCGCCGCTTCCACCGCCAGCTCCGGCTTTTTTTCCTTTTGATTTAGGAAGATCGAATTCTTCAAAGTCAGGATCCCACTCCTCTTCTTCTTCAGGTTTATCCCAATCATCTACTTCATCTTCGCCATCCTCATCGTCATCATCTTCATCATCCTTACCTT
>DASVNY010000250.1:0-8353 GCA_036383615.1 Chitinophagaceae bacterium | reverse complement strand
GTCTTTGCCAACATCGAAAAGACCCATACTGGTAGGTTGCAATCCTTCCTGTCCTTTGATAAGGGACCAGAGCTGGTACTGCTTTTCATTGGGGAGTTGTGGCATGTTCTTTACCACGAGATAAACGTTTGATGCGGTTGTGTCCCAATAAACATTAGCAGAAGCTTTTGCCGGTGTGGTGCCTACCAGGTTTACCACCGCTACATTTGGATTGCTCATCATGGTCTGCACTTCATCCATCCATTTTTTGTCATCCTCCATTTGGGTGACTTTTGTTTGCAGTTCCTTTTGTGAGCTTTCCAGCTTTTGATTCTTGTTGTAAAAATCATAAGCGAAATAAGCGGCTCCTAATAATAGAATTACTGAGGCGGCGGTCACCCAACGCATGGGCGACGAGTTGCGGGTTTGGTTTGAATTATCCATAGACAAAATGTTTGCATCGTTTGAAGAAACTCCTGATCGCAACACACTCATCAGTCTTTCCTTCACCACAACAGGAGGGGTAAGTGACCCGGCTGTTAATTGCCTTTCTAAAGCTATTTCAAAATCATTCCTGGCAGATACTATTTCGGGATGCTGAATACAAAGGTTTTCAAACTCGGTTTTGTCTCCTGGCAGAGCCAATCCAAGCACATAGCTTTCAATAATACCACTTGATATGTACTCCTTTATATTCACCTTTCTGCTATAAGGTTTCGTAATTGAATTAAAGCGCTTCTTATTCTCGTTTTTACTGTACCTAAAGGAATGCTCAGCGACTTTGCAATTTCTTCATGCGTGTAGCCCTGGAAATAAGATAGCTCCACGAGTAGCTTTTGCTCATCCTTTAGCCTGCTCACTAATTTTCTTAAACCGAAATCATCAGTGCGGAGAATGACCTGCTGGCCAGCAATATTTGCATCTGGTGGTAAGGGTAAGTTCTTCAATCCCTCCTGGTAGCTCTTTGATCTTATTTTATCTATAGCGGCATTCCTGGCAACATTCAACATCCAGGTAAAAAGTCTTCCTTTTGCGGCATCATAGGATCCTATCTTTCGCCAGATATTCACAAAAACCTCCTGCAGCACATCACTGGCAATCTCCTTATCGGGAATTATTTGACTGATTACCCCAAACAGCGCTCCTGAATAGTTATCATACAAATAACCAAAAGACTGTTCATCCTGCTGCAGCAATTGCGCAACCAACTCTCCTTCACTGTATGTAGGTTTGGGATCCACTCGTTGGTTAAGATACAAAAAAAGCGGACTTGTAAAAGGCCGCTTTATATACGAAGATCAAGCTTGTATCAGATTTATGGGCTGTATTCCAAATTTTCCCAGAAGACTGTCAGCGAAAATTTGTGATCCACACGATTTAGCCGACCACAGCTTCATAGCCAGCCGCATCAAGCAGGGCCGCTACATCTGCAGGATCACTCACCGTCATTTTGATCATCCAGCCTTCGCCATAAGGATCATTATTTACCAGCTCAGGCGCACCGGCCAAAGCAGGATTTAATTCATTAATTGTACCGTTTACGGGTAAAAAAAGATCCGATACGGTCTTTACAGCTTCCACCGTTCCAAACACGGCACCGGCCTGAAGCGACTTACCGATCGTTTCAACTTCTACATACACAATATCCCCTAATTCTCTTTGCGCGAAATCGGTGATGCCAACGGTAGCAATATTACCGTCCAATTTCACCCACTCATGATCTTTAGTATAGCGTAATTCTGCCGGAAAATTCATTCTGAATGTTTTAGAGGCACAAATATGAGTAAAAAGACTTTCGGTTAAAGCGGATATCCAAATTTTTTTTCGCAATTCACCGGAAAATTGAGGCCGTTCAAGACCGGATAAAGGCCATTGGTCGGAAACCGTTTTACAAAAGCATGACACACGGGTATCTTTGAGCCGCCTTATCATAAAAGAAGGTGTGTATATGAGAAAATCAATTTTATTCTTAGCTATTTCCACTCTTTTTGCCTCAGCCGTGTTTGCCCAAAAAGTGACCGGTGTGGTCAAGGACCAACAGGGAAAAGGATTGGACAAGTCAACCGTTTCCCTATTGAGAGCCAAGGACTCATCTGTTGTAAAGCTTTCTGTAACAGCAGATGACGGCCGTTTTTCTATGACTGCCGACCCGGGTCAATACCTGGTGAGTGTATCACGTGTCAGTCACAACCCCTTTTACTCCAGCCGTTTTGAAGTGAGTGGTTCCGATGTCAATCTTCCAGACCTGGTATTGACCAAGGCAAGCGCCGAATTACAAGGTGTAACGGTGACCTCCCAAAAACCAATCATTGAAGTAAAAGCAGATAAAACTATTTTAAATGTGGAAGGCACCATCAATGCTATCGGTAATGATGCATTGGAATTGCTGCGCAGGGCGCCCGGTGTAATGATCGATAAAGATGATAATATCAGCCTGGCAGGTAAAAATGGAGTTGCTGTTTATATTGATGGCAAACCTTCTCCTCTTGCAGGTGCTGATCTTGCCAATTTTTTGAAAAGTACACAATCGGCACAGATTGAATCTATCGAGATCATCACCAATCCTTCTGCAAAATATGAAGCGGCTGGTAATGCCGGTATCATCAATATCAGGTTAAAGAAAAACAAAGCCTTTGGTACAAATGGTTCTGCCAGTGCCGGCTACAATGTTGGCACGTATTCAAAATATAATGCAGGGTTAACATTGAACCATCGTAATAAGAACATCAACATTTTTGGAAACTACAACTATAACAATGGGAAGAGCCTGATGAAGATGCATTTAAGGAAAGAGATGGCGGATACTCTTTTTGATCAGCAAAACAGGATAACCTTTACCAACAAAACACACGGCTTTAAAGTGGGTGCTGATTATTTCATTAATGCTAAAAGCACACTGGGTGCAGTAGTGTCTGGTAACCTTGCCCAAAATGAGTTCAACACTGCAGGACCAATGAATTTCACTTATATGCCATCAGATGACCTGGTTAAGATACTTGTTGCTGGCAATAACAACGATATGAAAAGAGATAATGTGAATTTTAATCTCAACTATCGTTATGCAGTTCCCAGTGGCAAAGAACTGAATCTTGATGCTGATTATGGTTTCTTTAATATCCGCTCAAACCAGTTGCAACCGAATATTTATTACCAGCCTGATGGCCACACAGAGATCAGCAACGCAACCTATAATATGATTGCTCCAACAGATATCGGCCTGTTCTCATTCAAAGCTGATTATGAACAGAACTACAAAGGCGGTCGTCTTGGTTTTGGAGGAAAGATCGGGATTGTAAATACTGACAATGATTTCCGTCTCTACAATGTGTTTAATTCGGGCAACAAGTATGATTCGTCCAAAAGCAACCAATTCTCCTATGAAGAAAATATCAATGCCTTATATGTAAACTACAATAAGCAATTCAAGAAAGGTTTTATGATCCAGGGTGGATTAAGAGTGGAGAATACGCATTCCAAGGGCACATCAAACGGATGGAAGGAGAATACCAGTGGAGTATTTGTGCCTTACGATTCAACATTTAAAAGAAATTATACGGATTTCTTCCCAAGCGCTTCTATTACTTTCAACAAAAACCCGATGAAGCAATGGACCATTTCATATAGCCGTCGTATCGACAGACCGGCATACCAGGATCTGAACCCTTTTGAATTCAGGTTGAATGAATACACGTATATGAAGGGTAACACGCAATTGAGACCGCAGTACACTAACAGCGTTGGTGTAACGCATATCTATAAGTATAAACTGACAACGACTATTAACTATAGCCATGTCAATGATATTTTTGCCCAGGTTCCGGATTCAGTTGCGGGAGAAAAGACAAAAGGCTATCTCACCAAGAGAAACCTTGCAAAGCAGGATATCGTTAGCATGAATATCAGTTATCCTTTCCAGTACAAATGGTATAGCTTTTTTGCAACAACAAATGCAAACTATTCTCACTACCAGGCAAACCTCGTTGATGTGAGCGGAAACAGCCGTGAGGTTGACCAGTCTGTTTTTTCATGGACATTCTTTATGCAAAACAGTTTCAAACTGGGTAAAGGCTGGACCGGTGAGCTGAGCGGACTTTATATTTCTCCATCTGTATGGCAGGGATTGATCAAGTCACGTGCGATGGGTACAGTGGATGCAGGTTTCTCCAAGACAGTGTTTAAAGGAAAGGGAACAGTGAAAGCTGTAGTGTCCGATATTTTCCAAACCATGAAATGGGGTGGAACTACGGATTTTGCAGGTTCAAAGAGCAGCTTTTCCGGTCATGGTGAAATGCCGCAATTCAAAGTGAATTTTAATTGGCGCTTCGGTAGCAATACAGTGAAAGCGGCCCGTCAGCGCAAATCAGCATTAGAAGAAGAAACAAAGAGAGCGAATCAAAGTGGTGGACAGGGAATTGGGCAATAACCATTAAACAGATATACAAAAAAGCATCCGCCGGTTGGCGGATGTTTTTTTATTTGTGTGATGCATTCAAAAAGCGCTTCGCTGCCAGCTATGAGCTTCGAAACCACTACTTCCTTTTTTTCCTTTTCACCAGTTTCGCTTTAATGATCCTCACATTCTGCACCGGTCTGTCACGGGTGGTTTGCACAACGGCGATCTTATCAAGCACATCTAATCCTTTGACCACTTCGCCGAAAACGGTATAGGTTTGATCCAAATGCGGCGTGCCGCCAATTGTTTTGTATGCTTCGCGATGTGCATCCGGCAATCGCTTTCCTCCCAACCTGAATCTTTCTGTTGAGTCAAGTGCGCCTTCTGTAAAAACTTTTCCCTGCACAATATAGAATTGACTACCGCTGCTTGCTTTTTGCGGGTTCACATTATCACCTGTTCTTGCGGCTGCCAATGCTCCTTTCTTATGAAATAAACTTGTTCTGAATTCCGCCGGCACGGTGTAACCCGGACCGCTTCCACCCAACATCACACCATCAGCGGCGCTCCTGCTATCAGGATCACCTGCCTGTATCATGAAATTCGGTATCACACGATGAAACAAAATGCTATCGTAATACCCAACCTTTACCAGTTTTAAAAAATTATCCCGGTGCAGTGGTGTTGAGTCCGAAAGACGGATGATCATATCGCCATAATTCGTTTGCAGCAACACATCTCTTTTACGATCCTTTTTTGTTACGGTAGAATCTTTCTGTGAAAAAGAGATGGAAAAAAAGAAAAGCAGGGAAAAGGAAAGAAAGATTTTTCTCATAACAACTATTTAGTTTTTTTGAATGCTGGTTAAAACCCGTGGTCCTCAAAATAGAGTAAGATATGATCTTTTAGAAAAATCTCCTGTTCTATCGCATTCATATCGGGCATCGGCTTCAATTGTTTGAAATGCGGCCACCCATCCCTATCCTTTCCTTCTAATTCATAATAGCCGCTGCTTAACAATAAGCTGCACACGGCCACATGCATCAGGTCCTGTTTCTGTTCTTTAGTGATCTTTTCCTGTATAAACCCTGTTTCCTGCATGCCGATCAAAAAAAGGATCGTCTCCACATCAGGCTTTTTGCCAAACTTTTCCACCAGCTTTGCTTCGAGGTTCCACCAGCGCGATTGCAGGTCATCATGTATTCGCATAGCGGCAAAGATAAGGAGCGTTAATTTTGAGCAAACTGAATAAATGACCATTACTAACGATGCTTATAGCATTAGCACCGATAAAAACAAGCTCGATATCGATCTTATACATGCATTTTTAACCACTTCTTATTGGGCAGAAGGAATATCAAAAGAAACCGTGATAAGATCGGTCGAAGGATCATTAGTCTTTGGTCTTTACCACGATGATAAACAAATCGGTTTTGCAAGAATGATAACGGACAATGCAACTTTTGCTTATCTCGCTGATGTATTTATCAGTCCTGAATTCCGGGGTCGGGGTTTAAGCAAGTGGTTGGTGAAGGTCATTCTTTCACAACCCGGGTTGCAAGGGCTTAGAAGAATATTATTGGCCACGAAAGACGCTCATGGATTGTATTCCCAATTTGGATTTACCCCTCTCACCATCCCGGAACGATGGATGAATATTCATTACCCGGATGTATATAAAAAGGCCCGATAAATTTCGGGCAGTTATCTTTGCGCAAAATTGATCGAAGATGTTGCAGTTACAAGTGTTAAGACAAAACCCGCAAGGGGTAAAAGAAAGATTGGCCATAAAACATTTTGCTGAAACGGGGTTGGTGGATACTATTCTTTCATTGGATGATCAGCGAAAAAAATTTCAGCTTGAGTTTGACAATAACCAGGCAAAGGTCAACAGCACTTCAAAAGAGATCGGCCAGTTGATGGCAAAAGGACAAAAAGAAGAAGCTGAAAATAAAAAGCAGGAAGTGGCTGCATTAAAATCTTCCTTACAACCAATTGCAGAACAATTATCCGCTATTGAAAAACAATTGCAGGATGAGTTGGTAAAGCTTCCAAACCTTCCTTCAAATAAAGTGCCTGCAGGCAAAACACCTGCGGATAATGTGGTCGTGAAAGAAGCTGGCAAACAACCCGAATTACCTGCCGGTGCTGTTCCTCATTGGGACCTGATAAAAAAATATGATATCGTTGACTTTGAAACGGGTGCCAAAATTACTGGTAGTGGTTTTGCATTATACAAAGGCAAAGGCGCTAAACTGCAACGTGCGCTGATACAATACTTCCTTGATTTCAATACAGCAGCTGGCTACACAGAATATCTTCCACCTTTCATGGTGAATGAAGCTTCTGCTTATGGCACCGGCCAGTTACCCGATAAAGAAGGACAGATGTATCATATGCAGGAAGATAATTTTTTCATGATACCAACTTCAGAAGTACCTGTTACCAATATTTATCGTGATGAGATCGTAAAGGAAATCGATCTCCCCATTAAAATGACAGCTTATTCTCCTTGTTTCAGAAGAGAAGCCGGCAGCTTTGGAAAAGATGTTCGTGGCTTGAACCGTGTTCACCAGTTTGACAAGGTTGAGGTCGTTCAATTGGTGCATCCTGATAAAAGTTATGAAGTTCACCAGGAAATGGTGGATCATATAGAAAAGCTTTTGCAAAGCCTTGAATTGCCTTATCGCATTTTAGCACTTTGTGGTGGTGACATGAGTTTTACGTCTGCCCTCACTTACGATTTTGAAGTGTATAGCGCGGCACAGGATCGCTGGCTGGAAGTAAGTTCTGTTTCCAACTTTGAAGCTTACCAGACCAACAGGATGAAGATCCGTTTTAAAGATTCAACAGGTAAAATGCAATTGACGCATTCATTGAATGGAAGTTCACTCGCATTGCCCAGAATAATGGCCTGCCTGCTTGAAAACAATCAAACAAAAGATAATGTGAATTTGCCTGCAGCGATAGCCACCTATTTTGGCTCTTCTACTTTGCTTTGATCATTTCAATTTCATTCAACCATTAAAACTATACCATGAAAAAAATGCTCCTGCTCGCCATTGGCGGCATCTTCTTTATTGCTAATTGTTATGCCCAGTTATCTAAAGGTCAAAAAATGATCGGTGGTGAAATTTCGTTTGCAACATCCAGTAATGAACTCAATGGGTTCTTTGCCAATCAAAAAACAACTTCTTTTAATATTGCTCCGCAAATTGGTTTTGGCTTGAGCAAAAATTGGATTGCCGGTTTTGGATTGGGTTATTCTCATATTTCGCAGCGATCAGGATCAGACTATAAACAAACAGCAAATATTTTTAGTGTCGGCGCCTTTGCGCGGAAGTTCCATCCCTTTTCTGAAAAAGCAGGAATATTTGGCGAATTGGGTGCAGGTGTTGGTTTTGGAAAAGTGGAAGAAAAGCAAAATGGTTTTACAGAAAAAACTGATCTCACCAATATCGCTGCTACACTAACACCGGGCTTTTATTTCAAAGCAAACAAACGTATTATACTCGAAGCCAATTTTGGCGGCTTGAAATATAGTCATATAACTGGCAAAGATGGTAACGGGGACAAAAGCACGAACAGTGAATTTTCTTTTCAGCTTACCAATGTTTTTGGATTAGGGTTCCAGGTGGTTCTATGATCAGAACAAGCGTGGCACGGTTAAGCCGTGCCACGCTTTGACCTAAAAACCCCCGTGCCACGGTTAGAAGCGTGGCACGGGGGTTTTATTAGAAAAAAATTACTGGTTATTGAGCAAAACTTACGCGGGAACCGTCGTCAGACACGCAAACATCATTTATATAACCCATATAATTTATGGTCATTTTCAATGGCTTGGCTGTACGAGTGACCCACCGTGGCACGGGTAAGCGTGGCACGGCTGCTGATTATTGCGCAAAGCTGCTACGGGCTCCGCCATTTGCAAATACTGCCAGCATTCTTGCTTTTTGACCGGCTGTAAACATATACATACAG
>DASVNY010000249.1:0-3937 GCA_036383615.1 Chitinophagaceae bacterium | reverse complement strand
AAAATGGGATGCTACACAGATCATGTTAAGTGGCAATACGGATTGTTACCAGCCTGCCGAATAAATCTACCGGCTCACAAGAGGATTGCTGGAAGTGTGTAATGAATTCAATCAGCCGGTTGGCATCCTGACAAAAAATTCCTGGATACTAAAAGATAAAGATGTGTTGCAGGAGATGGCAAAGAAGAAGATCGTTTCGGCAATGGTGTCCATTACTTCTTTCAATGAAGACCTGCGAAGAGTGATGGAGCCGAGAACCACCACGGCCAAACAAAAACTCAAGGTGATCAATGAGCTCAGCAGCGCCGGTGTTCGAATGGGCATCATGATGGGGCCGATGATACCGGGACTGAATGAACACGAGATGCAGCGGATAATGAAAGCGGCAAAGGATAATGGCGCAACGTTCACTGCTTATACATTTATACGATTGAATGGCGCCATCAAATTTTTATTTCATGACTGGTTGTATAAAAATTTTCCTGACAGGGCAGACAAAGTATGGCATTTAATCGAGAGCAGTCACGATGGAAAAGTAAATGATAGCCGCTGGGGCGTTCGTATGCGTGGAGAAGGTGCCATCGCCCAAATGGTGGCGCAGCAATATAAAAAATACGGCAAGCTCTATGGTATGAACGCGGAGGAGTGGAGTTTGGATCGTTCGTTGTTTAGAAGGCCGGGGGAGCAGGGGAGGTTGTTTTAATAAAACCCAAACATTAAATCGTATGAGTAAAAATCAATTTGGAGGAAGCTGGACAGAGTTGAAAATTGAAATACTCGAAACGTATGCAAAGCAGTTTTTGACAGTGTTTAAAAACCAACCTCAGCAAAAGCTTTTGTATTTTGATGGGTTTGCCGGTTCTGGAGATATTGAGGTTGAGAATGCAGATAATGAAGAGGCGCATACAATTGAAGGAGCTGCAATAAGAATACTTAAAATTGAAAAGCCCCGAATTTTTGATATGTATTACTTCGTTGAGAAGAAAAAAAGCCTGGCATTGTCATTAGAAAAGAAAATAAGAGGACAATTTCCTCAACGGGAAACATATATTCAACCCAAAGATTGTAATGAGAAGCTTATTGCCTTATCAAAATTTCTGAGATCCGGGAAGGGAAAAATGTTTAAGGTTTTAGGATTTATAGATCCTAAAGGTATGCAACTTGAATGGTCGTCTTTGGAGGCTTTAAGAGGTTTGCCGATTGATCTATGGATATTGAATCCCACAAGCGGAACAAACCGGGTGCTTAAGAGAAAAGGAGAGATGGAAGAATCTTGGTTACACAGGCTGGAGTTGTTTCTTGGGATGAACCGAAGTGAAATCGAAAACCACTTCTATTCAAAGCGGCCAACCTTATTCGGAGATTTGGATATTATCAAAGAAAACGATCCCATAAATAAGTTACATGAGTTATATGCAAGTAGGATTGCTGGAAACATTTTTAAGTATGTATCAAACCCAAAAATTCTGAGGAATAATTCAGGTGCCCCGTTATTTCATTTTTTTATGGCAACAAATAATGAAATTGCACTGCGAATTGCAAACTCTGTCGTCAACCCCAAACTAGGTTTTTGAATATGGCACAGTCTTCAATAGAATGGACCGAAATGACCTGGAACCCTACAACTGGCTGTGATAAAATTTCAGCGGGTTGTAAGTTTTGTTATGCAGAGGTAATGTCAAGACGACTGCAAGCGATGGGTATAGAGAAATACAGCGATGGGTTTGATCTGAGACTACATGAAGATGCCCTGATGGTTCCCTACACCTGGAAGAGCCAAAAGGTTGTTTTTGTAAACTCCATGAGCGATCTCTTTCATAAAGATGTGCCACTTAAATTTATTAAGAAAGTATTCGCCGTAATGAATGACACCCCCCATATTTACCAGGTACTCACCAAGCGATCTGATATTTTACTGAAATATCATAAGGAGCTTACATGGACACATAATATCTGGATGGGGGTTTCAGTAGAAGATGCGAGGGTGAAACACCGGATCGATGATCTTCGTAAAACAAATGCCCGGACCAAATTTCTTTCCTGTGAACCACTGATAGGCCCACTGCCAAAACTAAATCTTAAAAAAATTGATTGGGTAATTGTCGGAGGAGAAAGTGGAAGAAAACCACGGCCCATGGAGGTCGATTGGGTGCTGGATATTCAACAGCAATGCGAAAACTCAAAAGTGTCTTTCTTCTTTAAACAGTGGGGTGGTACTAACAAAAAGAAGACAGGAAGAATGCTCAATGGAAGAACCTATGATGAAATGCCTCCTATTGAGCATCTTGAAGCCATTGAATTGTAAAAATCATTCAGCCTCAAACTCCAGCAATACATCTTCACCATTCAAAAGAAGAAGAGATTTCTCTTTTATCTCAAACCTGTTCGCCTTTTGCAGCAATGAAAAGAAACTGTCTTCTGTTTTTTGTACAGCTTCGCAATACATTTTCGTGGAGAATAATCTTTCGATGGACAAACTATCACCCTTTATAGTAACGGAGCCTCCAAAACTATTACAGCTTCCATTTCCACCGGCACTCTTCTTCTCTTCATCAAACTTGATAAATGGTTTTTTAACAGCCACTTCCTGCACACCCTCTTTTGTATGAAGCTTGGTCAACATCCATTTTGTGTTGTAGAAATCAGCTTGCGGTTTTTCTCCATCAATTGATATAAAAGCCATTAATAATGTAGTTGTAAGGATAAATAGTATTCCCTTCATCATGATCTTGTTTTATGAACAGTAGGATGCCGGCTTGAAACTAATTGCATACAACTATACCCGATTTTATACCCTCGGAAATTTTCTTTATGTAATCCTTAACAGGGCCGCATCCGGAAAAATAAAACCAGGTTTATGAGGAAAAAGATCTTTCTGCCGGTAATGTTGCTGCTGAGTTTTATGCAAGTGTGGGCGCAAACCAAATGGGATCGCCCCATGCAATTGAAAACCTGCTCGATAGATGTTAAAGCGGATATGTTTACCGCCACCACTTTTATCGAAATGGAGTTTTATAATCCAAATGATAAGGAGATCGAAGGGTTATATCGTTTTGAGCTAAAACCCGGCCAGGCGATCACAGCTTTCCAGCTTGATCTTTTTGGAAAATACCGCGACGGTTCCATCGAAGAAAAATGGAAAGCAACCAATGCGTATAATACAATTGTTGGAAAAAGAATAGACCCGGCATTGCTCACAATGGAGTCTCCTGACCATTACAGTCTTCGCATTTATCCTGTTCCCGGTAAAGGAAGCAGGAAAATCACAATGACCATTCAGCAACTACTCAAAACAGAAACTAACAAGCTGCATTACTGGCTTCCCTTGAATATCGACGATATGGTAGAGCAGTTTGATTTGAATATTGCTGTAGAAAGCAGCAGGAGCGCTCCTTCAACAAAACCAGGATTAATCGCGGCGCATGCATTCAACTCTGCTGCATCGCATCACACGCTATCATGGAACGCTAACAAGATCCAGTTAAAAAGCCCGATCGCCTTTTCCATTCCTCTTTCAGCAACACAGGAGTTTTGTGCCAGGCAGAATGGATCACAAACTTATTTTGGTTTACGGTTCAAGCCCGGCATACCATTGGAGTATGCCATGCAGCCACGGAATATTACTGTTTACTGGGATGCTTCTGCTTCATCCGCGAAAAGAGATATTGATAAAGAGATCAATTTTCTGCGTCAATTTATTTCCTATCACAGTATCACAGAGCTGACATTGATAACTTTCAGTCATAAGGTAATTGATAAAGTTGTGTTTGATAAACCCAATGCAAGTAGTAGCCGATGGTATCAATATCTCCGGAATTTTGATTACAAAGGAGCCACACAATTAGGGGCCGTTGATCTTTCAGGAATACAGATCGATATGATCTTATTATTTACTGATGGCAACAATACTTATGGGAAAGCTAAGCCCAAAACCGGC
>DASVNY010000248.1:0-4834 GCA_036383615.1 Chitinophagaceae bacterium | reverse complement strand
CATTTGCACAAACTTTTCTTTGGCCTCCAGTTCTTTTTCTTTGCGAAGGGTTTCTGCTCTTAGTTCGGCTTCTTTCAATAAGGCCTGTGCTTGCAGGTCGGCCTCTTCTACTTTTTTACGGGTGTTCTTCGAAAAAATGATCTTACCCGCTATGACCCCGATAAGAAGGGCGGCTGCACCTATTATGATAAATATAATATTCGGATCCATGAATTGCTTTGTTTTGAGGTTGAATATGTCTTAATATAAAATTCATACTGTCACGGGTATGTAATTGGCGAAGATACAAAATGGCCGTAAAAGGGTGAAAATATGGCGAATGAGCGCCTTTCATATATAAATTTCCGGCTTTCGGCACTATCTGTTCGCCATCTGGCTGGTTATTTCCGTAAAATTGTAGCCTGAAAAATCCCGTTATGAAAAGAATAGTTATCCTTTTGGCCCTGTTTCCTGCATTGGCTTTTGCCCAGGATAAAGGCAAGCCATTTAAGTTATCCGGCAAATCAAGCAATATCGCTTATCCCATTGAGTGGGTGTTTTTGCAATATCGCACCAATGGAGAATGGAAAACTGATAGCGTAAAAGCTGAGAATGGCAGTTATAAATTCAGTGGCAATATTGACGAGACCTCGATGGCAAGGATCAGGGTGAAATACGCGGAAACTGAACCTGGCAAAAAGATCCCGACTGTAAATAAAAGAGATGTGGCCACGATCTACCTCCAGCCTGGAAAGATCAGCGTTGTATCTGTTGACTCGTTCAGCAATGTAAAAGTGAAAGGCTCCGCTGCCCACACAGAATACACAAAACTGATGGCGGCGTCAAAACCTTACGATGAAAAGATGGAGCCGCTTTATACACTCTACTCGCAGTTTGCAAAAGCAAAAGAAGTAAGCGCAAGAGAAAAGGTGGAGGCGATGATCGATTCGCTGGATAAAATAAAAAGCGAAAGAGTGTATGGCGATTATGTAAAAGCAAATCCATCCTCACCTTTAGCGATGTTTGCTTTGCAGCAATATGCCGGGTGGGACATTGATGCTGCCAAAGTGGAGCCATTGTTCAATACTTTATCAGAAGCAAATAAAAATCTTCCTTCAGCGGTTGAATTCAAAACCAATCTTGATATCGCTAAAAAAACAGGTATCGGTCAATATGCGATGGAGTTTACGCAGAATGATACGGCTGGCTTACCGGTTAGTCTTTCTTCAATGAAAGGTCGCTACCTGCTGATCGACTTCTGGGCAAGCCGGTGCGGACCTTGCCGCGCTGAAAACCCGAACCTGGTGAAAGTGTTCAACAAATACAAAGGAAAGAATTTTCATGTCCTCGGAGTTTCTCTCGATCGTCCCGGTCAAAAAGAAAAATGGATGAAAGCGATCTATGATGATAAACTGGAATGGACGCAGGTTAGCGATCTGCAATTTTGGAACAATGAAGTAGCAAAACAATATGGCATCAGGGCCATCCCTCAAAACCTGTTGCTCGATCCGGAAGGAAAGATCATCGCTAAAAATATAAGAGGAGAGGAACTGGAACTGAAAGTAGCGGAAGCGATCGAAGGTAAAAAAGCATTCTAAAATATGAACTAACGATAGTTGAACGTCCTGCAATTGGCGGGACGTTTTATTTTTGGGTCAGTTGCCCATCCAGTAATTTTTCCAAACCATTTAATTTTTCGGCCAGGCTTTCTTTTTCTAATTCAGCAATGGCGCCGGCATTTTCTTCAGTGGCAAACCATACCAGCACCATCGCGATATAATCCTGCATATCCTTCCCGGCAAACTGGGTTTTGAATTCAATAATTTTATCATTTATGGTCTTCACCGTTTTTCGCAACACTTCTTCGTCCTTTGGCTGCACCTTCACCCGGTAGCTGCGGTCGGCAATGACCAATGTGACAGGAATTAATGTTTCCATAATTTGTAATTTCAAAAAGGAGGATTTATCTTAGGCATCTCTAAAAATTATCCCCGGAAAATTCAAGGTTCTGATCGTCCCTACTGAAAGCTGTATATCAAACCAACTTCAACAATGTTCGCCAAAGTTAAGTCATCAGTATTTATTGATGCATTACAGTTTGAGCTCACAGCTCCTAAAGGAAATTGCGTAAAAGGCGTTTTAAAAGATGATGCTGGAAGTATTTGCAGCACATTGGAAAAAAACATGACCGCGGATGGAGAGAAATTCACCTGGTCAGGATTGAATCATTTGCCTTATGGCCGTTACACATTGGAATTGTCTCATGGAACGGAAGAGTCCGACAATAATCGGTTGAAGATGGACCTGGTAAAAAGAGTATGATCATTCTCCCAGCATAGCAATGCAGCGATCGATCTCTTTCAGGTAAGTGTTGATACGTTTCTCCAATTCTTTTTTGTCTGCTTCGGTCATTTCACCCGCATTCAATCTTAAAACCTCTGCCTGCTGTTTCAGGCTGTCGATGGTTTGTTGCTGAACCGCCGCATGCTGACTGAACTGCCCCAACTGTTCTTTCAATTGCACATTCTCCTTTTGCAGCGTTGTGTGTTGCTTCAGCAATTGCTGCAGTTTATCCTGGATTCGTTTTAACTGTGTATTGGTATCCGACATTTTGTTGGTTTACTGGTTTATTAGTTTATTGGTGAGGTCGTGGTGTTCTGTCCTAATAAACCAATTAACTAATAAACTAATTAACTTCTATTTCCTGATCTCAGCACCTACCTCTTTTTCCAAAGTAGTCATGATCTTACTCATCCATCCATCAATCTCTTTATCGGTGAGTGTTTTTTCTTCATCTAAAAAAGTAAAACTGACAGCCAGTGATTTTTTACCAACGCCCAGCTTATCGCTTTCAAAAATATCAAAGAGTTGGATGGTCTGTAATTTATTGAGCTTTATCTTTTGCACAGCGCTCTGCACTTCTTCATAAGCCAGTTGATGCGAAACGATCATCGCGAGATCTCTCTGCACTGCCGGGAATTTGGATATCTCTTTGATCGCTGTTTCCTGTTTGGAAGCAAGTTTGGATAATAACTGCCAGTTCAATCCCGCAAAAAATACAGGTTGCCTGATCCCGAATTTATTCAGCACCGATCTCTTTACTTCACCTGCCCCGGCGATCACCTGGTCCTTTAATTTATAAACGATATGGTTATCCAGTTTCGGAACGGGTAATATTTCTATTTTATCAGCAGCAATACCTAATGAACGCAGCACTGCTTCAACCACTCCTTTCAGGTAATAGAAATCAGCAGAAATATTCTTTTGTTTCCACGCTGCTTCCTGTTTATTGCCGGAGATAACGATGCAGAGCTTTTCGCTTTCATCAAATTTTCCCTCACCCAATTTTTGATAGGCTTTGCCAAATTCAAATAACTGCAATGAATTATTCTTATGATTCAGGTTATGCGCAACGACTTCCAATGCCGTTTCAAAAAGTGAATTACGCAGGATATCCAGCTCAGTACTAAGACTGTTCAACATCCGCGCCATTGTTTTCAGCTCTTCATCGTTGAAGTAGGCCGAATTGGTAATGGAATTGGTCATCATCTCATTGAAGCCAAGTCCCACTAAATAATTTGCTACTTTTTCCCGGTATGTTTCAGTGGCATAATTCTCTTCCACAGAAGGGGTGATAGTGATCGCTTCGGGAATCTCAACATTATCCAGGCCGTCAATTCGTAATACTTCTTCCACAAGATCGGCTGGCAGGCTGATATCAGGTTTGTGATAAGGAACCGCTACTCTCAATTCATCAATCCCTTCTTTGATAGTTTCAAAACCAAGGCTGGTCAGGATATTTCTTACCGCATCCGGGTGATAATTCTTGCCACTGAGTTTTTTCAGGAAATGATATTTGATAGCTACCTGCGCTTTTTCTTTCGGGTTCGGGTAAACATCTGCTATTTCAGATGCTATTTCACCACCACATATTTCTTTGATCAGGCTGGCCGCTCTTTTTAACACGGTAACGGTAGCAGCTATATCTGTTCCTTTTTCAAATCTTGAAGCGGCTTCTGTTCTTAATCCATGACGAAAAGAAGTTTTGCGGATGCTGACAGAATTAAAACAAGCGCTTTCGAGAAAAATGTTTTTTGTTTTATCCGTAACACCGCTATGCAATCCGCCAAACACACCGGCAATACACATGCCTTCTTTCTCATTGCATATCATCAGGTCTTCGGCGCTGAGCTTTCTTTCTTTTTCATCCAGTGTTACAAACGTTGAACCTTCCGGCAGGTTCTTGACGATGACTTTTTTACCTGTGATCGAATCGGCGTCAAACGCATGAAGTGGTTGCCCGGTCTCATGCTGGATATAATTGGTGATGTCAACGATATTGTTGATAGGCCGCTGACCGATAGCTTTTAATTTTTGCTGCAGCCATTTGGGAGATGCTGCGATTGTGACATTAGCGATACTAATACCACTGTAGCGGGGACAGGCTTCGGCATTCTCTACTTTCACATCAAGCGTCAACGAAGCATTGTCAACCTTAAAACCATTGCTGGTGGGAAGTTTTGGTCTTATATCTTTTCTGTCATGATGACTTAAATAAGCACACACATCTCTTGCTACACCCCAATGGCTCATGGCATCCATACGGTTGGGCGTAAGTCCTATTTCATAAACGATATCATCATAAGGTTTGAAATATTCAGTGGCTCTTGTGCCGACGACAGCTTCCTGCGGCAGCACCATAATGCCCGCATGTGAAGTGCCCAGGCCCACCTCATCTTCGGCGCAGATCATTCCATGACTTTCCACGCTCCTGATCTTTGCCACTTTCATCGTCAGCGCTTCGCCTTCGCTGGGATAAATGGTCGTGCCAACTGTGGCCACTACCACTTTTTGC
>DASVNY010000247.1:0-3475 GCA_036383615.1 Chitinophagaceae bacterium | reverse complement strand
CCTGTACGGCAAATAACAACGGCCACATCACCGCTCTTGCCATGCGTGATCCAGTTCTTGGTTCCATTGATGATCCAACTATCGCCATCTTTCACAGCAGTACATTTCATGTTACCTGCATCGCTACCGGTATTGGCTTCCGTGAGACCCCATGCCCCAAGCCATTCGGCCGTGGCCAGTTTAGGTAAATACTTTTTCTTTTGTTCTTCATTGCCAAAGGTCATGATATGACCCGTGCACAGTGAATTGTGTGCGGCTAAACTCAAGCCGATTGAACCGCACACTTTTGCGATTTCTTCGATCACTGTTTTGTATTCAAAATAGGAAAGGCCCGCACCTCCATACTGTTCAGGCACTAACACACCCATCAAACCCAGTTTCCCCATTTCTTTAAAAATATGAACAGGAAATTCCTGGCTCTCATCCCACTCCATTACATGCGGTTTGATATGCTGTTGAGCAAAATCACGGGCTGTTTGTGCCACTTGTTGTGTCAGTTCAGAGGTCTGAAAATTCATAAAAACAAAATATCGTTGGTCACTTTTACAAATTGTGCCACTTCAATTGTATCGAAGTGGCACAGTTATTCGCCTTTTGGATCATGGCATAAGCAATCGCTAAAGGCAATGCAAGATAAGGGGATTTTTTGAAACACTAACAATTGTTAGTTGCTTGTTGAAACTTTTTTATAGGTTCAGTTCCAGGCCGTCATAAGCCAGGTGAATTCCCGAAGGCAGTTCAGACTCTATTTCCGCATGAAGCCCGAGCTGGTGGGATATATGCGTGAAGTAAGCCGTTTTAGCTCCCAGTTCCTGCGCCATGTCAACAGCCTCGGAAAGATTGAAATGCGAGATGTGTTTTGATTTACGAAGCGCATTTAACACCAACACTTCTGTGCCTCTTATTTTTTCTTTCTCTGTTTGATCGATCTTATTCGCATCCGTGATATAAGTGAACTTGCCAAAACGAAAACCCATCACCGGCATTTTCATATGCCATACCAATATGGGTGTTATAGGAATATCGCCTACAACAAATGGTTCGAGTGTTATCGTATTTAGATTAAGTTCCGGAATGCCCGGATATTTTGTATCTGAAAAAGCATAATAAAAATCACGGCGGACCGCTTCCTCGGTCAATGAATCAGCATAAATATCAATGGGCTTCTTCATAAAAAAATTGAAGGCCCTGATATCGTCCAATCCCGCCAAATGATCTTTATGCGGGTGCGTAAAAACAACTGCATCGAGCTGTTTCACTTTTTGCCGTAACATTTGATAGCGAAAATCAGGACCTGTATCAACCACCAAACTAGTAGTAGCTGATTGCACGAGGATGCTTGAACGAAGACGATTGTCTTTAGGATCAGTAGAAGTGCATACTTCGCAATCACAGGCGATCATAGGAACGCCGCTGCTGGTGCCTGTGCCGAGAAATGTTATTTTGAGAGAAGGATACAAGTTAGAAATGTAAAATGTAAAATAAAGAATTTAAAATGTAAACCATCGCTACTTTTACATTCCTTGTTTTACATTTTAAATTTTACATTCCTACTCTCCATTCGTCTCCGTCTCCAATTTAGAGACAATATCAAAATATAGTTTTTTGGATTATTCCGCTAAAGCATCTGTATTGATAGAAAGCTGGAGGTGCACAGGTAGAAATGTAAAATAAAGAATTTAAAATGTAAACCAGAAGCCTCTCTACTTTTACATTCCCTGTTTTACATTTTAAATTTTACATTCATTATTTCCTACTCTCCATTCGTCTCCGTCTCCAGTTTAGAGACAATATCAAAATATAGTTTTTTGGATTCTTCCGCTAAAGCATCGGTATTGATAGAAAGCTGGGGGATCAATTCCAGTAATGTGTTGATACGGCCCTCGGTTTGCAAAAACTTATTCAGTACTACGACTTTTTTGGATTCCAAAATGCAGTAGCCGCTTTGAAAAGTACCTCTTTCATAACGCAGGATATAACCGGCCTGTTCAGGGATCGCTTCTAACTTATCAAGGGTAGATTGAGTGTATTTCATTTACTGGATAGAAAATAGATAATAGAAAATGGGTTAAGTAAGCAAAATTAAGCATAAGCCTAGCAGGGAAAATTTCGCTGATCGAGGACTTTTCCACAACCCATTCACCATTGACCACTCATCATTCACCTATTTACTCTGCATCTTGATCACCGGCACTATCATTTCTTCCAGGCTCACGCCACCATGCTGAAATGTGTTTCGGTAATAGTTCACGTAGTAATTATAGTTGTTGGGATAGCAAAGAAACCCGTCTTCCTTGGCAAAGATGAAAGAAGAATTTACCGTTGGCACCGGCAGTCCTGCTTCTCTTGGGTCACGGAAAGCCAGCACTTCTTTGGGTTCATAATTCAGGTTGCGGCCATGTTTATACCGGAGATTAGTGGTTGTTTGTTTATCACCTACCACTTTATAAGGCGTCTTCACTCTCACACTGCCATGATCGGTGCCCAATACTATTTTGATATTCTTATCAGCGATCTTTTTTAGGGCCTGGTGCAAAGGTGAATGCTCGAACCAGCTTGTAGTAATGCTGCGATAACTCATTTCATCCCCTGCCAGTTCTTTCAACACTTCCATTTCTGTTCTCGCATGACTCAACATATCCACAAAATTATAGACGATCACATTCAGGTCATTGTTCAGAAGATTATGGATATTGTTCACCAGGTCGAGTCCCGCCTGGTTATTGAGCACTTTGGTATAGGAAACTTTCAGATCTCCTTTCCCCAATCTTTTCATTTGGGCTCTTAATAATTCTTCTTCATGCAAATTCTTTCCGCCTTCCTCTTCATCATTTTTCCATTGTGCTGGAAATTGTTTTTCGATCTCTGCAGGCAATAAACCGGAAAAGATGGCATTGCGTGCATATTGCGTTGCCGTTGGAAGAATGCTGTAAAAACTATCTTCTTCCAAAA
Source organism: Chitinophagaceae bacterium (assembly GCA_036383615.1). Taxonomy (GTDB): domain Bacteria; phylum Bacteroidota; class Bacteroidia; order Chitinophagales; family Chitinophagaceae; genus CADEDV01. The sequence continues at coordinate 523 of DASVNY010000247.1, read as the reverse complement.
TCCGGAAACTCTCAGCAAATATGGGTTGGATCGCTTTCCACTGATCAAAACGAAGATTATCTATCAGTATAAAAAATAAAGGTGTTCCTTTTTCAAGGTGCGGCAACACTTTAAACTTCATGAGCGAATGACTCATTACAGGGCCATCCGTGCTTTTGGGAGATACCCAGTTAGCATAATTTTTCGATACAAATTTGAAGAACTCAGTATTAGCCTCGCCTTTCTGGCTTTGCAACACTTCCTGCATTTCGGGGCTATCGCTTTTTTGCATCTCCAGTTCCCAATACACTAACTTCTTATAAATATCCATCCACTCATTATAATCAGGATTGCTGTTGAGCGCCATAAAAAGATTACGGAATTGCTGCTGGTAAGCCGAAGTTGTTTTTTCAGCCACCAATCTCCTGTTGTCGATTATTTTTTTCAGGCTCAGCCAAACCTGGTTGGGATTCACGGGTTTTATCAGGTAATCACTGATCTGCGAACCGATGGCTTCATCCATCAAATTCTCCGTTTCGTTTTT
>DASVNY010000246.1:0-6359 GCA_036383615.1 Chitinophagaceae bacterium | reverse complement strand
CTCATCTTGTTCAGCCAGGTGCGGGAGTGGCTGTTCCGCATACCGTAAATACACAGGTCGCTGAAATTTCGCAACAGGCAAGTAAACTGAACTGGGGTGAATTCTTTTCTCATATTGTTCCTTCCAATATAATTGACGCGTTTGCCAAAGGCGATATTCTCCAGATACTTTTCTTCAGCATTTTATTTGCTATTGGTTTGAAATGGATGGGGGCATCTGGTCATGGATTGCTATCAAGCTTTGAGAAGATCAATAAAGTACTTTTTAATGTACTGAAGATGATCATGAAACTGAGCCCGATCGGTGCTTTTGGCGGGATGGCTTATACGATCGGGAAATTTGGCTTTGGCACACTCGCTGTGTTGGGTAAACTATTATTGACATTTTACTTAACAGGTATCTTGTTCATCTTCGTAGTACTTTATTTGATCTGTCGTCATTACAAGATCAGTCTCTGGAAACTGCTGGTCTATGTAAAAGAAGAGATACTCATTGTGCTTGGGTCCAGCAGCAGTGAAGCCGTGCTTCCATCCGTGATGCAGAAACTAACTGCAGCGGGATGTGAAAAAGAAGTAGTGGGTTTGGTTATTCCTACAGGTTATAGTTTTAATCTTGATGGCACCACCATCTACCTCAGTATGAGTGTTATTTTCCTGGCGCAGGTATTTGGTATTGATCTTTCGTTGGGACAACAACTGACCGTGATCGGCATCCTGCTTTTAACAAGCAAAGGTGCTGCCGGTGTAACAGGCAGTGGTTTTATAGTACTTGCTTCTACTTTAACTGCATTAAAGGTTATTCCTTTGGAAGGGCTTGCTTTATTGATCGGCGTTGATCGTTTTATGAGTGAGGGCCGTGCTATCATTAATTTTATTGGCAATACTGTTGCTACCGTAGTGATCGCTAAAAGCGAAAAAGAAATTGATATGGTGAAGTACAAAGAGGTGGTGGAAAAAAAGATACAGGCCGTGGTTTCTGAACCTACCAAAGCACAAGCGGTATGATTTTGAAATGATCAGTGAAGAGATACTATTCACCAGTTAAAGCTCATATTCAAATAATAATACCTGCCATTAATCCCATAGGGAGTTGCGGCATTACTATAAGGGCTGCCACCATCAGACGGGTTAGGTATTCGGTCGGGGAATACATTAAATATATTGTTGGCGCCAAGAGTAATTGTTAGCCATGATTTTGGATTATACTTAATGTTGCCATCTGTCAAAACACGCGGCGAAAAAGTTTGGAACATGGTATCAACCTGGTTACTCACAATAGTAGCAACCGCTGTGGTTCCGAAATAGGTATTTCGTAACGTAAAACTATACTTGCCTTTAGTAATAAAAGCCGATAGTATTACTTTTTCTCCGGGCTGATCTCTTTTTAAAGTGGTTCTTTCTTCTATACCAAACAGGGTGTTGCTGTAGTTGGAAATATTCGTAACAACATCTGTTGTTTTAACTGCTCCGTATATGGATTGACGGTTAATATTACCTGCAAGCGTTACAGCAATATTGGTTTTACGGATGGTCCAGTTAGCATTTACTACAGCATCAATGCCATAAGTTCTCGTATTAATAGCATTGGCATAGAATTGCACATGGTCGATGCCTGGATGATCAACTAATATCGCAGCAACCTGCGGGTCCGTTCTTCTGAAAATGCCGCTTAGCACAATACGGTTTTTAACCTGGATCAGGTATCCGTCCAACGTAAAACTTATCGATGATGACAATCCTGATGTAATACCAGCGCTTAGGTTGATAGCTCTTTCCGCAGTAAGTGAAGGGATATGAAATGCTTTTGTAATGGGGCTTTCGTTATTGAATACCCGGTTAATTTCTGTTCTCCCTCTGAAAGATTGCAGCCCGGACCAGTATCGTTGTTGCAAACTGGGCGCCCGGTAACCATTACTTACGGAACTGCGTATAGAAAATGCAGGACTGATTTTATATCGAAGCGCTAATTTTCCCGCAAGGTTGCTGCCAAAATCATTATAATATTCATAACGACTTGCAGCGTCAATAAGCCAACGATCAGTGGGCTCCATTTCCCAATTGATATACATAGAAGAAGCCGAGCGATTTTTATTAACTGCATCGCTATTGCTTACGCTACCGATTGATGGTATAGCGCCACCCAGCCTGCCACCGGGACCATCATAATCTGTGTAACCGGCTTCATCGCCGGCTATCGTTTTATAATTCTCGAATCTCCATTCCGCACCGATGATCAATTTATGTGATCTCCAATTGCTATTTTTTTCCTGGAAGTCTTTTGTAAAGCTGATATTGTTGGTAAGTAAATTATAAACCAGTGTGCTGAGATAAAAAGAAGCCGGCGCATCTGCTCCCAGTGTATTTAATTGCGAGGCATTATTTGAATTTTCAAGTTCACAGCGATTTGTATTATTACCAAAGGAGCTACTTAATTCCCATTGCCAATTGTTTTGCAGGGCTCCTTTGATGCCTGCAATCGCAGTGGCGTCCCAGTTTATGGATATCGGTATAGGCTTGAACCCATGCGGGTGTATTAATTTATTCACCCGTGTTGTATCGTTAGGATAACGATAATTCCCCCAGACAGAATTTTTTTTATAATTAATAGTAGTTGTCCAGAATACTTTCAGTCGGTCATTAATTGGATAAGCTCCATTTATAAGCACACCCATACTATGCACTTTTGCTACACCATTATTTTTTGAGAAAATATGCCTGTCAATACCGTTGGCGGATAATGTTGAATCATCTTTGGCTTTTGTTCTTGCAGAATCTGCAGCAGTCATCCCGGGACGGTAAACTTCATACACAAGACCCTTGTACATTTCAGGTCTTGTTGTGGGAGCCTGTGTTCGCACTTCTCCGGAAAAACTAATAAACCCCTGCCTGCTGGCCGGTAGTCTTATATTTTTTAATAAAAACCCCCTGTGCAATCCGACCCAGGATTTAAAACCACCTCCGTCATGGTATTGCCCGGTATTAGCATAGACCATTGTTTTACCTATCGATTCTTTCAAACGAACATTCAATACGGCTGCGATGGCATCAGATCCATATTGAGCGGATGCTCCATCACGTAGAATTTCAACTTTATCAATAGCCGCAAATGGAATACTACCAAGATCGTTGCTGGTTGAGCCCCTCGCAAGATCAGATTTTGGAACCCCATTATTCAACCAGGCCGAATTGTGATATCGTGTATTGTTTAATAAAATGAGTAAGTGATGAGGATCCATTCCCCTGTATGTTATCGGTTCATACACTTTCAGTCTATCTGTATTTAGTGAAGGCAGCGAATAGAAAAGCATTTGTATAACACTTGGTTGGCCGGTTTGAGTCAGTCTTGCCGAAGAGATCACATCTATCGGAACAGCGGTATTCAAATTATTTCTCTCTGTGCCTGTTTTTGATCCCATGATCGTTATTTCTTCCAGCATATCGTTGGGGATCATATCAAATGCTACTTTATTCTCTTTACCTGCTGCAATCGTTATGCTGGCTTCTATTTTTTTATATCCTGCATGAGTAATGATGATAGTGTATTCCCCGGGAGCAAGAGAAAAAGTGAATTGCCCATTTTTATCTGTAGCGCTTGTTTGGTTGGCGATGGATACCGTGGCGGATGGCAGCGTTTCAACTCCACTTCGTACAATGCCTGCCAATGTAACCGTTTGTGCAAACAACATATTATTTGCAAATAGCAGTAACGCAACTGCGAAAGCAATCCTGTATGATAATTTCATTCTCATGCGGACAAGGTTCAGGTTGCTGAAGAGGCATTCAGTATTCTGCCTACATCATATTTATACAGTCGCCCAATGGGCAATTCATGTTTTGCTATTTGAATGCTATCAGCATTATAGCTTTCGATTTTATTGATAGCGACGATATATGATTTGTGAATACGGAGAAACTCATCAGCTGGTAACAACTCCGACAAAGTGGCCAGCACATACTTTGTAACAATGGTTTTGGTGGGGGTTACAATCTTAATGTAATCTTTTAACGCTTCAATAAACAGGATGTCATTAAAAAACACCTTTACCATCTTTCGGTCCGCACGGAAGTAAAGAAATGAATTAGTTTGTTCTTTATGAGTTTCTTTGCCAGTTGGCGAAGAATGATCTGCAGGGATACTTATTTGTAAAATTTTATTTACTCCTTTTAAAAATCGTTCAAAGGAAATGGGCTTAAGAAGATAATCAACAGCATCCAGTTCAAATCCCTCCAGGGCATATTTGCGAAAGGCGGTAGTAAAAATGACCTTAGGTGGTGATTTTAATGTCCTGATAAAATTGGTGCCCAATAGTTGCGGCATTTGTATGTCAAGGAATACCAGGTCAACAGGATGATCTTTTAAAAATGAAATAGCTTCTACAGCATTGGCACAAGTGCCGGTTAACTCTAATGCATCAACGCCTGCAATATGCTGCTTTAGAACCTCCCGCGCCGGAGGCTCATCATCTACAACCAAACATTTTATTTTTTTAGTCGGTAGCATATTTTAATGCATGTATGATATTTGTTCTGCCATTTAATGGCTCATCATCTTCTTCCTCATCAAAAGCGATATCAGTAACATCTTTAAGAACGATATCTAACAATACAATCGACATCTCCTGCTCCGTAGTTATTCTTAATTCGTGATCATTAGGGTATAATAAAGTTAATCGCTTTTGTACATTGGTTAACCCATCTGTGTTCAATAATTCCTGGTCGTTCATTTTTTCGGAAATGCCATTGGTTAGCTTCATCGAGAAATTATCTTCTTCTATTCTTATGTCCATATTGATCCAAAACTGTTCTGTCATCTGCCCGCAATGTTTAAAGCTGTTTTCTATAAAGGGGAGTAATAAAAAAGGTGCGATGCTTTTGCCGTTGAGATCACCTTTTATATTGACTTGGATCTCTGGTTCATCATCATGCCGTATTTTTTCGAGTTGCATGTATTCTTTCATCATCTGAATTTCTTTTTCAAGGGGTACTGTCTGTTGGTCGCATTCATAGAGCATATAGCTTAACAGGTCGGATAATTTCAGCAACATGCCGGAAGTTCGGGGGGAAGAGGACTGGGCGTGAGCATAAATATTGTTCAACGTTTTAAAAAGAAAATCAGGATGAACCTGGGCCTTTAATAATTGCAGGTCTGCATTTATTTTTTCTCTTTCCAGCCGCTGACTTTCTTTTTCTTTCAGCCACCAGTATTTAATATATTTTATGATGGCTGCTGCAGCTGCGATTTTGGCAAAATTCAGTAAGCCAAGGTTGATAGCAGGCCAGAACCATGCTACCGCCCGGGTTGGTTTAACAGAGTTGAAGGAGGAATCAATAAAAGGAAATATGTTCCAGTACAGGAGATGTGACGAAATAAGCAGGAATGAAAAAAGCAACATTGAACCCGCGCTGGCTTTTAGCCATTTTCTGTTAATAAACTGTGGAAGAAGATAGTAGATCAATGCATAGCAAGCCACTGCATACAGTGTTAATAGTAATAGGGTTTTAATCAGAAGATGATGGTCCATCATGAGATGCCCGGACTTCATCTTGACATAAGGAAGAGGCTGCTGGAGCAAAAAGTAGAACAATAGAAAATACAACCACCAAGCTACCCAAAAAACAAGATGGCGCACAATTTTATGCTTACGTTCTTCTGAAAAAATAAATTCATGCCACTGCATATTCAGCCTGTAATTTTATTTCATCACTTGAAAAATTTGAGTTCTTTATGTCCTGCAATTGCAGGTTGAGTTGAACAGCGTAAACGCCGGGCTCCGTAACGATGTTAAGCTCGTGCGTTCCGGGGTAAAGCAGTTCCAGCCGTTTTTTTACATTTTTTAGCCCGATATTCCCTTTTGAACTTTCCATTTCATTGGCCGAAGGTTTGTTGTTGGTGACAATAAAATATAACCTGTCGTTTTCAATATTAATACTGAGTTTGACGAATGGTTGGGTGATCATTTTACTGGCTCCATGTTTGAAGCTGTTCTCGACAAAAGGTATAAGCAGAAGCGGTACTATCATTTTGTCATTGTAGTCTCCTTTTATATCAATGGTTAGTTGCATATGCTCGGCGTATCTTATTTTTTCCAGCGCCATATAATCTTCGAGCATCTTAATTTCTTTTTCCAGCGGAACCACAGCCTGGTTGCATTCATTCAAAATATAGTGAAGCAAGCCAGATAGTTTTTTTATCATTTCAGGGGCTTTGGCTGAGCCGGATAGCATAAAAGAATAAATATTATTCAGTGTATTGAATAAAAAGTGCGGATGAACCTGCGCTTTTAGCAACTGCAGTTCAGCATTTGTTTTTTCCCTTGCCAATTGTTCAGTCTGCTTTTGTTTGAGCCACCAGCGCTTTAC
>DASVNY010000245.1:0-3975 GCA_036383615.1 Chitinophagaceae bacterium | reverse complement strand
AAAGATCGTAGCACTGGAAACATTCGGCATTGAAAAAAATGGAGCACCCCTGGAAGCAAAAGCGATATTGCAAGCTTCCGGTATGGCAGCTATCACTACGATGCTACTATCTTGTTTGAAAGCCGGTGATAAGATTCTCACGCATTATTCTTTATATGGCGGAACAGAAGAATTGATCACAAGAGTGCTGCCGCCATTGGGGATCTCTGCGATTATTACCGACCTGCGTGACCTGAATAAAGCTGAAGAAGCAATAAAAAATGATAAAGCTATTAAACTGCTTTATATAGAAACTCCTGCCAACCCAACCATTCAATGCGTGGATATTGAAGCCTTGACCCAATTGGCGAAGCAGTATAATTTATTGACGGCAAGTGATAACACGTTTGCCACTCCTTATCTTCAGCAACCTTTTCGATATGGTGTTGATTTCATTGTTCATTCCACTACAAAATTTTTGAATGGACATGGCACAGCGATAGGTGGTGTATTTGTAGGAAGAGATGTTGAATTCATGCGGACAAGAGCCTACCAGATGGCAAAAACATTAGGAGGCAGTGCCAATCCTTTTGATGCATTTTTATTGATCAATGGAATAAAAACACTGGAGATACGGATGGAACGCCATTGTCATAACGCAATGGAAGTTGCTCATTTCCTGGAACAACACCCTGCTGTTGCAAAAGTGAATTATGTGGGGCTTACCAATCACCCGGATCATTACACGGCGATGAAACAAATGAGGCATCCCGGGCCGATGCTAAGTTTTGAATTAAAAGGAGGATTACAGGCAGGTATCAACTTCATGAACAAATTGCAAATGTGTGTAAGAACAGTTTCGTTGGGCACCTGTGATACCTTACTTTCTCATCCTGCTTCCATGACACATTACAGTGTACCAAAAGAAGAAAAAGAAAAATATGGCATCACCGATGGACTTATCCGGATGAATGTGGGGATTGAGAATTTGCAGGATATCCTTACTGATCTACAACAAGCATTATCATAATTAGTATGAGTATCACAATAAGAAGAGCCGTTAAAGAAGATGCGCCACGAATGATGGAACTGGTAAAAGAACTGGCCGTTTATGAAAGAGCGCCGGATGAAGTAACGGTTTCAATGGAGCATTTTATCGAAAGCGGTTTTGGAGAAACTCCGGTTTACTGGGCATTTGTAGCAGAAGAAAATAATACGATCCTTGGTTTTGCTTTGTATTATATCCGCTACTCCACCTGGAAAGGGCAAAGAATGTATCTCGAAGATATTCTTGTTACCGAAGACGCAAGAGGTAAAGGGATTGGCAAATTATTAATGGACCGGTTGATAGAAGAAGCAAAGGAAAGAAAGTTTGCGGCTATTGTTTGGCAGGTGCTCGAATGGAACGAGCCAGCTATTAATTTTTATAAAAAGTATAATGCAAAATTTGATCCCGAATGGGTCAATTGCTCGATCGATGTAGCTCGCAGCTCATAGCTCGCTGCCTCTCTCAACTCACTCCCTCCACCTGCATTTCCTTGTTGATCTTCAAAACAAGTCCCTGCAATACTTTGCCCGGTCCTGTTTCAGTGAATTTAGAAGCTCCGTCGGTGATCATTGCTTGCACGCTTTGTGTCCAGCGAACGGCTCCGGTCAATTGTTCGATCAGGTTTTGCTTGATCTCATCTCTATCCATCACAGCTTTGGCTACTACATTCTGGTAAACGGCGCAAGTGGGTGCATGAAATTTGGTGGCTTCAATAGCCGCTTGCAATTCTTCTTTGGCTGGTTCCATCAATGGTGAATGAAAAGCACCACCAACAGGAAGCACCAATGCACGTTTAGCTCCGGCTGCTTTCATTCTTTCACAGGCTATATCAATTCCTTTTAAAGAACCGCTTATTACTAATTGACCTGGACAATTATAATTGGCAGGAACCACTATCTCGCCTGTTTCTTTCTGTACTTCAGCACAAATAGCTTCTACCTTATCATCTGCCAAGCCCAGCACTGCTGCCATTGTTGACGGGTTCATTTCACAGGCTTTTTGCATCGCCTTTGCTCTTACCGACACCAACTGCAAAGCATCTTCAAAACTTAAAGTGCCATTGGCAACCAAAGCGGAGAATTCACCCAATGAATGACCAGCCACCATTTCTGGTTTTGATCCTGCAGAGGGTTCAATACTTTTATAGGCGATAACTGAATGTAAAAAAACGGCGGGTTGCGTAACGTTGGTTTGTTTCAGATCACTTTCAGAACCGTTGAACATGATATCTGAGATCCGAAAACCTAATATATCGTTGGCCTGTTCAAATAATCTTTTGGCAAATGCGCTGTTCTCGTAGTGTTCCTTCCCCATTCCCGGAAACTGAGAGCCCTGGCCGGGAAATACATAAGCATGCTTCATAGTAGCTATAGTTAATCTCCCGAAGGAGCCCCTCGGGCGAACAAAAATGCCACAAAGGATTTGATTAGAAAAATCTTTGTGGCAGTTCCAAAAATATGGCTGATTATCAGCTAAGTTTTGCTGTAATTAGTTTCAAAAACTCACTTCTTGTTGAGTTCTTATGAAATTCTCCATCAAAAGCCGAAGTAGTTGTTACCGAGTTTTGTTTTTGCACTCCCCGCATCATCATACATAAATGTTGCGCCTCAATAACCACGGCTACTCCAACCGGGTTCAATGTTTCTTTAATAGCATTCATTATTTCGACGGTCAACCGCTCCTGCACCTGCAAACGTCTTGCATAAACATCCACTACCCTTGCCATTTTGCTTAAACCTGTTATCCATCCATTGGGTATATATGCGATATGCGCCTTACCAAAAAAAGGCAGCATATGATGTTCGCACATACTGTAGAGCTCAATATCCTTCACCACTATCATTTCACTCACGGGTTCATGAAACTTGGCCGAATCAAGAATAGCATGCGCATCGAGTTGATAGCCCTGCGTCATGTATTGCATGGCTTTTGCCACTCTCTCAGGTGTTTTTAATAACCCTTCCCTTTGTGGGTCCTCACCCAATAAACCAATTGCTTCTTTATAACTTTTGATCAATCCCTCTGTTGCCTCTTCGTCAAAACTCTCCTTTCTTTTATATGCCATAGTTCAAATTTGGAAATATGATAATTAGTACATATGAAAATTGATCCGCAAATCTGCACATTTACCAATCATTCTGCCGGGTATTCAACAAAATTTCTTGGTGTTTCATAAAGTCTTACCTGCACCTCCATTTTCTTGTCAATATGCGGTCGTAACAGGTCGTAAATAACAACGACAATATTTTCTGCTGTAGGATTGAGGTCCTTGAATTCTTTTGTATCAAGATTCAGGTTCTTATGATCAAATCGTGCATGCACTTCTCTTTTGATCAGGTCGCTGAGTTCTTTCAGGTCCATCACATAACCTGTTTTCTTATCCGGTTTGCCCACCACTTTTACCTCCAGCTCATAATTATGACCATGATAATGCGGGAGGGCGCATTTGCCAAATACAGCTTCATTCCTCGCATCATCCCAATCAGGATTGAAAAGACGATGCGCGGCATTAAAATGTTCTCTTCTGAAAACGGCAACTTTCTTACTCATGGTTAAAAGTTCAAAACGTTCAGGAGGTTTAAAGGTTTAAGAGTTTCAAAAGTTTAAGAGTTTCAACGTTTACCCTGAAACCTTTAAACGATTAAACGGCTGAAACCTCCCTATTCTCCAAAATACTCAACATATATCCTCGGCGTTTCATACAACTTGATGGCGTGTAGTTTCACTCCTTCGGGCAAGTGAGGCGTTAACTCATTCCAGATGGCAATAGCCAGGTTTTCGGTGCTGCACATTTGCCCTTTCATGAATTCAACATCCACGTTCAGGTTCCGGTGATCCACTTTCTCAATAACATGTTCTTTAATGAGATTGCTCAGTCTTTTTACATCAAATACAAAACCGGTTCCCGGATCAGGTCGTCCTTTTATTGTAACCAGTAATTCGTAATT
>DASVNY010000244.1:0-6048 GCA_036383615.1 Chitinophagaceae bacterium | reverse complement strand
CAAAGGCGCAACGTCGCAAAAAACCCATAACCTATTTCAATCGTTGCGTCTTTGCGCCGTAGCGAGAAAACAATATCAATCTGTTTTCTCAGGTCTCATCTGCGGGAAGAATAAAACATCCTGTATGGAAGGCTGATTGGTAAGCAGCATACACAACCTGTCAATACCAAACCCGATACCTGATGTTGGCGGCATGCCATATTCCAATGCTCTTAAGAAATCATGATCGATGAACATCGCTTCATCATCACCTCTTTCCATCAGTTTCACCTGTTCTTCAAAACGTTCTTTCTGGTCAAGTGGATCATTCAATTCGCTATAGGCATTGGCGATCTCTTTGCCATTGATCATTAATTCAAATCTTTCCACCAAACCCTGTTTGCTGCGATGACGTTTTGTTAACGGGCTCATCTCAACAGGATAATCAATGATAAAGGTGGGTTGTATAAAATTCTTTTCGCACTTTTCACCAAAGATGGCGTCGATCAGTTTTGCTTTACCCCAGCTTTTATCCGTTTCTACTCTTAACTGTTTGCACACGCTACGCAAATGTTCTTCTGTCATGTTGCTCACATCAAAACCCGTGTATTCTTTCACTGCATCAAAAATGCTGATGCGTTTGAAAGGAGCTTTAAAAGAAATGGTTCTGTCACCTGCCCGTATATCGGTGCTGCCACAAACATCCAATGCAGCTTTCTCCAACAACTGCTCGGTTGTTTCCATCATCCAGAGATAATCCTTGTAAGCAGTATAAAACTCAAGAATGGTGAACTCAGGGTTATGTGTCCTATCCATTCCTTCATTACGGAAGTTGCGGCTGAATTCATACACCCAATCAAAACCACCAACGATCAAACGCTTTAAATAAAGTTCATTGGCAATACGGAGATACAATGGAATATCCAATGCATTGTGATGAGTGATAAATGGTCTTGCTGCAGCGCCACCAGGAATACTTTGCAGAACCGGCGTGTCAACTTCCAAAGCGCCGTGATCATTTAAGAACTGGCGGATAGAATTGACCAGTTTTGTTCTTTTAATGAATACTTCTTTTACAGCAGGATTGATGATTAGGTCAGCATAGCGCTGGCGATACCTGAATTCAGGATCGGTTACTGCATCAAAAGTTTCACCATCGGCTTCTTTTACTATCGGCAATGGACGCAATGCTTTGCTAAGTACTGTCAGCTCTTTTACATGTACAGAGGTTTCACCTGTCTTTGTAATAAATGCATAACCTTTGATCCCGATGATATCACCGATATCGATCAGTTTTTTCCAGACAATATCATAGAGAGATTTGTCTTCACCCGGGCAGATGTCATCTCTTCTTATATACAACTGTATTCTTCCATGCGAATCCTGTATCACAGCAAAATTGGCTTTACCCATATCTCTCACACTCATGATGCGACCGGCTAGGCAGACATCAGCAAATTGTTCTTTGGTTTCTTCTTTAAAATTCTCTTTAATAGAAACTGAATTATTATTCACGGGGTAAAGTGGCGCGGGGTAGGGGTCGATGCCCATCATGATCATTTCGGCTAGTTTTTCCCTGCGCAATTGCTCCTGCTCTGATAAATGTGTAGTACTCATTATTCGGTTGCTGTTGCGGTGCCCGCCTGCCGCTGATTTTAATGTAAAATTCGGGCAGGCAAAGGTACTGGATACGAGGCAGCAGACCAATAGCGGGGCAAATGGATGGTATGCCAGTTTCAGATATTAGGCAATATTTGGCCCAGTGCTGGGCCCTCCCTTCGCCCAAACTGATGCAATACCCGCAAATACTATAGGTTTAAACGCCCTTTGCCGCTTAGTTTGCAATTGTATCAATCCATCTTTTAAAAACTGCGGTAATATTCTATTCATCAGCAGGAAAAGACGATTCCAAAAACCCGGCACGATCAATTGTTTTTTATGCAGCATATTATCAATAGCCACTTTGGCCACATCTTCGGGATCCATTACCGACCAGCGACTAATACCTTTTAAGCTCCGGTTTTGTATAACCTGTGCCAGTGTTGTATTCATACCTCCCGGGCAAATGGCGCTTACAGAAATGTTTTTTTGTTTTAACTCGCAACCAAGACTTTTTGAGAAAGAAACAAGATAGGATTTGGTTGCGCCATATACTTGTTTAGCGGGCAGGTAAAAAAAACTCGCCAGACTGCTAACATTTAAAATATGTGAAGGATTGTTTTGTTGCAGGTTTTCCAATAACAAATGTGTAAGCAAGGTAGGTGCCGTAACGTTCAGGGCGATCTGACGCTGGTAATAGTCGGCTTCCTTTTCTTTAAAAAAATGTGTGCCTCCAATCCCCGCATTGTTGATGAGCATGTTGATGGCGAAACCGTGTTGAACGATCTCTTCATGCAAGCGCTGGCATTCTTCTCTTTTAGTAAGATCATGCGGCAGGCAAATTGTTTTAACCCCAAACTCAGTATGGATATATCGTCCCAATGCAAACAGTTCATCACCAGGTAATGCAACAAGGATGAGATGCATGCCACGACGGGCACATTCCAATGACAGGGCCTTGCCAAAACCTTCGCTGGCGCCTGTGATCAGGGTATAATATTCTTTATTCATGGTGGTGGGTTTGAATGTAAAGAAGTGTTTTATGCATGCCTTCGGAAAAAGGAGTTATCCGGTAACCCAGCTGCCGGGTAGCTTTATCACAACTCAGCGCCCTGTTTTGAAGGATACGACGAACGACCTTAGGCGAAACGTTGGTATGCCTGCCGATGATCTTTGCGATGATCATGTATAAAAAACTCCAGGTCTTTAATAAAAATACGGGCACATTGATCAGTCGTATCTTTTTTCCGGCAAATTGCCTCACTGAATCAAAGAATGTATTGTAAGAAAGATTCTCTCCGCCGAGAATATATTTTTCTCCTCCCAATCCTTTCTCCATTGCCAGGAAATGACCAGCTACCACATCATCAACAAATGCATAATTGGCAACTGCTTTTCCATCGGCTGGCATAAATGCTATCCGCATAGCAAGAACGTTGCGCAGCAAACGATCAAATACATTTCCATTGGCTGATAGTCCCGGGCCATACACTCTTGGCGCGGCAACGATCACTGCAAACAAACCTTTTCTCGAATACTCTTTCACCAACTGTTCGGCCCAATGTTTTGATATCTCGTAATCATTCTCAAAAGCGGTGACGCGTGGATCGTTTTCACTAACAGGATTTTTGCCTGATGGACCCATTACCGCGCCTGTGCTGGTGAAGACGAATTTTTTTACACGCAATTGCAAAGCCGCTTCAAGCATATTCCGGGTTCCTTCCACATTCACTTTATAAAAAACAGAACTGTCCTTTTCAGTGAACTTTGCAATAGCTGCCGCATGGATCACTTTTTCGCAACCGATCATCGCAGCTTCAACTGAAACTATATTTGTAACATCGCCTTTGAATGGTATTATGTCCGGGTGTTTCGGAAATAATTTTGAACCTGGATCTCTTACAAGGGCATGAACGGAATACCCCTGGTTAGCTGCTGATAGCGCCAGTTTGTGACCAATATAGCCGGTGGCCCCGGTGATCATTATTTTTATTTTCATAGTCTCCATGATTTTATAGGTGGACGTTTCTTTGTTATTAATCTTAACTCATAGCTCATCGCCAAAGCAAGGTGAAGCAGGATGGCTGGCCATATAGATTGGTAATAAATACTGATCATACAAAGCAGCAGCCCGAATGGAACAGTTCCAATGATCTCTTTCCGCTCACTATAATAATGAGCCAGCGCATATAACAGGATATTTACCATGATGGCGATTATAACTCCCGCTTCGTTTATGAAAAGCTGTAACAACACGCCCCTGAAAAAAAATTCATAAAGAACCAGGAACACAATGCGGATTGATAGATACCGGAAAAGTGTACTGTTATCAAGCGACACTGCTAAGTATTTATTAGCATTGCTGTCAGCACTATTAGTTCCAACCTTACATGCTGCTAATAACAGGAACAGGATAATAAAAACTCCGTTTGTGCTCCATCCTAAATCAAAGAAGGCGGTGTCGTAACTATTGATTGATAAGTAATACAGGAAGCTGATGAGAAAGATCAGTATCCCGGCAATATGCTTACGATTAACAATAGCGGGATCACCTTTCCTTGAATACACATCATTCAGGTGACGACTTTTTCGGGCATCGGCCCATGCTTCTGTTAGCAGCAGCAATGCTATGCTGATCGCCAATAGCAGGTATGTTGTTATGTTGTCCATTTTTCAGGATTTAAGTTCAATACTTGCACTGTAAAGGGAATGATGAATTTTTATCTGCACACAAACACCATTGCTGAATATGTATTCGTTATAAGTGCCGTCAGGAAATTTGATCTTGTAATGATGCGGCGCAATAGTTTGTATATCGAGGAAGCGTTGAAAATTATCTGAATAAACTTTTGAGATATTTACCGGCTCATTTGTATAAAGACTAAGCATATTATAACGGATCGGGTAATTGTTCAATGCTTCTGTGTCATCATCTTCTGTGACGATATAATTAGTGCCAGCCAATCTTGTTTTCTTATTGGCTTTTTCATTGCCGTTCATTTTGCGATAAATACTTGACCAGGTCATGATGCCATTTTCATAAATACTTTCTTCTTTGGCTTTAGCTGTAAAAAGAAAGATCATTCTTGTTCTTACTTCAGACTCCATTTTTAGAACGAGTTTATTACCTGAAAATGCCTGGGTGAAGAATAATGAGCCAACTTCGCTTCCCTTTCTTTTTATGGCATATTCCAGTTTTCTTTCCTGGGCAATAGAAAACTGGGTTGCCGCCAAGAAGATGATCAGCAGGATGACCACTCTACTACCGTTCTTAACAAGTGTCATGAGCTTTTGTGCTTTTTCGGGGTGTTTGATCCTGTATTTCTTTAACAGGAAATAGATGAGTGCGGGGATCATAAAATAAGGTTTAATGCCTGCCTGTCGGCAGACAGGGTGAATGATTTTTGTTTAGGGACCGGTTGTTTTTGAGTGAAGACCATTCCCTGGTCCCGGCATTTGCCGGGACAGGAAACAAGAGGTTTAATGATTAACAGTTTAATGGGTGTTTGCCTGGTCAAAGAAAATTGTAAGCAAAACCAACATAATAGAGCCCGCCCACTTCAGGATGACCATAAGCGTTTTTATAATACTTATTAAAGATGTTAGTGCCGCCGATCCTTACTTGTGATTTGATCTTTGGAAATTTATAGCTCACCTGTGCATCTACGGTTGTGAACGCATTTACAGGACCATTTGCCAATTCACCTTCATAGTTGAACCAATCCTGCCAATGCAACATCACACTAAAACTGGCTCTCTTCTCTTTTCCAAAACCATTATTGATAAGACCTGCATTCAGTTTGTATTTCGGTGCATTGAAATAAGCTTTAAATCCTGCAGGCACATCTGTGATTACATCTGAATACACATTCACAAAAGCTGAGTAAGCTTTATTGATATCATAATTCAAACCAATGCCCCAACCATGCGTTTTTACTTTATTGGCACTGTTCACCACAATTGAATAAACGTTACGGGTTGATGGTTGAAATAACCCGATGCGCCCGATAAAATCTTTATAATTACCCACGTAACCATACATATCAAGCATCAGCTTATTACTGATCAAACCTTTGTAGCCTAATTCAAATGAACGCATTGTTTCAGGTTTGAATGGTTTATATTCTAATGGAGCATTTGTGCTCAAATCAATTACCGGGTGATCTTTCACATTCATATAATCAAGCACCCAGGGCAAGCCTCCCAGCAGTGTTATATTACCTACATTAAGCCTTATCCACTGCGAAAGATTACCGGGGAAACGATAAGCTGTCTGGTATGACATGCGCAGGTTGTGGTTTTTGGCAAGCTGGATCAATGCAGCGGCTCTTGGTGTGAACTGATTTTTGAAATTTTCATTTTTATCAAAACGACCCGATGCTACCAAAGTGAGTTTGTCGTCAAACAATTTTCTTGTCAATTGTGCATAACCGCCTACCTCATAAGTATTGATCGCATCAACAGAGTCAA
>DASVNY010000243.1:0-5056 GCA_036383615.1 Chitinophagaceae bacterium | reverse complement strand
AGCTCATCGAAAAACTAAAAGCTTTCCAGATAGCCATTCCAAGCTGGGCATTGGGTACAGGCGGAACAAGATTTGGTCGCTTTCCCGGCGTGGGTGAACCACGCAGCTTGGAAGAAAAGATAGAAGATGTTGGATTGCTGCATGCCTTAAACCAATCAAGCGGTGCTATATCATTGCATATTCCCTGGGATATTCCGGAAAATGCAGCTTCAATAAGAGCATTAGCAGCACAGTTCGGGTTGAAATTCGATGCAGTTAATTCCAACACATTCCAGGATCAGCCCGGGCAGCAAGTCAGTTATAAATTCGGTTCGCTGCAGCACGTTGATAAAGCGGTTCGCAAGACAGCCATTGACCATAATATTGAAGTGATAAAACACGGTGTTGACCTTGGTTCAAAAGCATTGACGGTTTGGCTGGCTGATGGCTCTTCTTTTCCCGGCCAATTGAATTTTCGCAAAGCCTTTCAACGCACCCTGGAAAGTTTGCAGGAAATATATGCGGCATTGCCAGCTGACTGGAAAGTTTTTATCGAATACAAAGCGTTTGAGCCCAACTTCTATTCTATGTCGGTAGGAGATTGGGGACAATCTTATTTATATGCAAGTAAATTGGGCCCGCAAGCTTACACATTGGTTGACCTCGGGCATCACCTCCCCAATGCTAATATCGAGCAGATCGTTTCATTATTGATGATGGAAAACAAACTGGCCGGGTTCCATTTTAATGATTCAAAATATGGTGATGATGACCTGACCGTTGGCAGCATCAATCCTTACCAGTTGTTTTTAATTTTTAATGAACTGGTGGAAGGCATGGATGCTAAAGCAATGGATCATGCCAATGACCTGGGCTGGATGATCGATGCCTCACATAATGTAAAAGATCCGCTGGAAGATCTGTTGCAATCCATTGAAGCGATCATGATAGCTTATGCGCAGGCTTTGCTGGTTGACACAAAAGCACTGCAACAGGCACAGGAAGTAAACGATGTGGCAAAGGCGCAGGAAATATTACAAACCGCTTACCGCACAGATACACGCCCATTAGTTGCACAGGCAAGATTGTTAACCGGCGGAGCTTTACAGCCGCTGTCTTTGTTCAGGAAACTAAAAGTGAGAGAACAATTATTGAAAGAAAGAGGTCAAAAGACTATCGCTACAGGATTATGATCCCGGTAATCGCCATATACGATATTGGAAAAACAAATAAAAAATTCTTCCTGCTTGATGAAGCATATAAGATCGTATTGGAACGATCAGCAAGCTTTGAAGAGATCACAGATGAAGATGGCGATCCCTGCGATGATGTTGAACGAATTTCCAATTGGGTAACGGAAACGCTTTCTGAAGTGATGCAGCTAAGGAAATTTGACATCAGGGCGATCAATTTTTCAGCCTACGGGGCAAGTTTTGTTTACGTAAGTGATGAAGGGAAAGTAGTGGCTCCGCTATATAATTACCTGAAAAAATATCCTGAAACACTTAAGAACGAACTCTACAATAAATATGGTGGTGCGGAGAAAGTTTCCTGCGAAACTGCTTCACCTGTATTGGGAAGTCTTAACTCGGGCATGCAGCTTTACCGTATCAAAAAAGAGAAGCCTGCATTGTATGATCAAATCCAATTCGCATTGCACTTGCCACAATATATCAGTTACCTGATTACCAAACACCCTTGTTCAGATATCACCAGTATTGGTTGTCACACACAGTTATGGGATTTTCAAAAAAATGATTATCACCAATGGGTAAAAGATACCGGCATTGATAAGAAACTGGCGCCAGTTCATTCTGTAGATAAAGCTGTTGAAATAGTTATTGGCAATAAAAAGGTAGCTGTTGGAACAGGATTGCATGATAGTTCCGCCGCGCTTATTCCATATCTCGCTGCATTTACAGAACCTTTTATTTTGCTGTCAACAGGCACCTGGTGCATTTCTTTAAATCCATTTAATGATGCACCCCTCACCAATGAGGAATTGACGAAGGATTGTCTTTGCTATATGGGTTACAATGGTAAGCCTGTAAAAGCAGCAAGACTTTTCGCGGGTTATGAACATGAGCAGCAAACCAAAAGGTTGGCGCAGCATTTTGATAAGTCAGCGGATTATTATAAGCGTGTCAAATACGCCCCGTCGATCATTACCGGGTTGAAAAAAAGATTTGTCTTTGCTGAGGACAGTTCCATTGCTGCATCGATGGTTCAGCAGTCCAATTTTGGCAACCGCGACCTGTCACTTTTTAAAAACTACAATGAAGCCTATCATTGTTTGTTATTGGATATTATGCGGCAGCAACAGGATTCTACACAACTGATCATTCAACAATCGGGAGTGAAGCGGATCTTTGTGGATGGAGGATTCAGCAACAACTCCATTTATATGCACCTGCTTGCACAGGCATTCCCGCAATTAGAAGTGTATGCTGCATCGGTTGCGCAAGCCACTGCTATGGGTGCTGCACTGGCAATACATCAGCAATGGAACAGTGGCCCCGTGCCTGCAGACATGGTAAAGCTTGAATTCTACAAAGTGTCTGAGGTGCTTGTCTAAATTTCCGCTATTCTCTTTTTAATTATCCGGCAGCTATTATTTAGTTCTTCAGTAATGTTAATCAGGCAGGATGGGGCAGGACGATTATTAGTAAGTACATAGATAAATTTATGTACGTCTTTCGATTTGCATTACTCTTAAAACTGCTATATGAAAATGGTTTCTCTCTCTCCCAGGAGAAGCAGATTTTCCCTGCTTTCTCTATTCCTGATTTTTTCAATCTATGGCCTTGCGCAAAATCCATTAACTGTAAATGGAAAAATTACAGATGAAAACGCAAAAGCGTTGGCTGGCGTTTCTGTGCAGGTAAAAGGAACTTTGACAACAACCGCGTCAAAAGAGGACGGCACTTTTTCTATTACTGTACCAAGCAATAGAAGCGTATTAGTGTTCTCTTCTGCCGGATTGGTTACACAGGAAGTATCCGTCAGTAACAGGTTGCTGATAAATGTTTCTTTGTTACCTGATACAAGATCAATGGATGAAGTGGTAGTGGTCGGTTATGGCACGCGAAAGAAAAGCGATGTAACCGGCGCTCTCAGCCGTATGACGTCAAAAGAGATACAGGAACGCCCTGCTCAAAATCTTTTCCAGGCCATGCAGGGAAAATTAGCCGGCGTTCATATCTCCAGCAATTTCAAACCGGGTGAATTACCTATCATGCGTGTTCGTGGCAATCGTTCGATTAATGCAAGTAACGAACCACTTTATGTAATAGATGGCATTCCCATGGTGAGCGCATTGGGTGTTACATCATTCTCCATGAATGATATTAACCCCAATGATATCGCTTCGATAGAAATTCTGAAAGATGCATCCGCAACTGCCATTTATGGATCAAGAGGCGCGAATGGAGTGGTGCTTATTACAACGAACAAAGGAAAAAAGGGAAGAGTTTCTTTAAACTATAATTCTTCTGTTTCATTCGATTCTTTCAAATCATTGACAGACTGGATGACGGGTGGTGAATTTGTTGATCGCTGGCGTGAGGCGCTTATTAACGGGCGTGGTTACCAAACTACAACCAATACAGATCTTAATGTGGCGCCAACCGTATGGTATCCCGATCCATTTTTAGATCGCGATAAAATGTTACTTGGAGCTGATCCATATATTCTCGAATCTGTTTGGAAGGGTTATGAGTGGGAGGTGTTTGGCGTTACTCCAAAAATGCGTGCCACCACAGCAGAGGAGCAAGCAATGGGATGGCCCGCACAGGTTCCGGTCTATAATCCTAAGAATGTACGCAGCTATGATTGGTTGAATGATGCGACCCGCCAGGGCATCACCCAGAATCACCAGATATCTGTCAGTGCCGGCACAGAATTGTCGAGAATGATGATCTCGCTGGGATACCAGGATCAGAAATCTGTTCAGCGGGATCAAAATTTCAAACGCTATACTATTAACCTGAGTGGTGACCTTACACCCGTTAAATGGTTTACGTTGGGCACTTCCATTGCAGCATCAATGTCTAAACAGAATTATGGTATCCTCGGTCCCAACACTTCCAATACAGGTTCTAAGGATCTTTACTCCCGTTCTGCTGATCAGCTAACACTCAATAATCCTTTTAATGCAGATGGTTCTTATAAAAGATTTTCTCCTTTATCATCTGCAACACTCAGCATTTACAACCCGTTGATCGATATCAGCCAGGTAGTGAATGAAAGACGAGCCACGGCGATACTCGCCAGCATTTTCGCGGAAATAAAATTTACTCCCTGGCTAAAATACCGCTTGAATTTCGGTCCACAATTCAGGCAATTCCGCAATGGATCATGGACAGGACCTGATGCTACTCCTCATCTTCAAAACAGGCCAAGTACTGCAGGTCAATCAACCGAAAATCACTTTTCATGGGTATTGGAGAACCTCTTATTTGTTGACAAGAAATTCGGGAATGATCACCAGCTTGGATTTACACTATTACAGTCTTCGCAAAAATCAAGACGTGAAAATTTGGCGGCGAATGTTACCGGAACGATCAACCCGCTTAGCCAATGGTATGATCTTGGTTCCAACACTGTTGGTAATCCTGCAGGATACGGATCAGGTTTTACAGAGAACCAGTTGGCTTCATTTATGGGCAGAGTAAATTATACACTCAAAGATAAATACCTGCTCACAGCTTCATTGCGTGCTGATGGTTCATCTGTATTGGCACCCGGACATCAATGGCATTATTTCCCATCGTTCGCTTTTGCATGGAAAATGCAGGATGAATCATTTCTTAAAGGAGTTAATTGGATCGATGAATTAAAGCCACGTCTAGGCTGGGGTATTACGGGTAACTCGGCCGTAAATCCTTATGACTGGTCAGGCCCTCTTAGCCGCAATCCTTATGCCTTTGGTTCAGTTGCGGGAATTGGTTATTTGCCACAGTTAGCGCAGAATCCTGAACTGAGATGGGAGTCTACAGAACAACTTAATGTGGGTGTTGACTTCGGTTTGTTGCGTGGACGTTTTTCAGGGTCAATTGAATGGTATCGTCAGAATACT
>DASVNY010000242.1:0-6330 GCA_036383615.1 Chitinophagaceae bacterium | reverse complement strand
CGTTTTCCGAAAAGGAACTTTTACATTGATCAGATAATTTTGAATGATCGTATTTTGAACACTTCCCCTACGGTCAATATGGCGTAACGGCGGACAAAAGGATTACATTTGCTTAAAATTTTTTTGCCAACATGAAGAAGGCTCTTATTACAGGCATCACCGGTCAGGATGGTGCTTATCTCGCGGAGTTACTACTTAATAAGGGATACGAAGTACATGGAATAAAAAGGCGCACGTCATTAATTAACACGCAACGAATTGACCATTTATACCAGGACCCGCATGACCTGGATAAAAGGCTATTTCTTTATTATGGGGACCTTACTGACTCTACGAATATTATCAGGATCATTCAACAAGTACAACCCGATGAAATATATAATCTTGGTGCAATGAGTCATGTTCAGGTAAGTTTTGATGAGCCAGAATATGTGGCAAACACCGATGCTTTAGGGGCTCTGCGCATTCTTGAAGCAGTCAGAATATTGAGATTGGAGAAAAAAACAAGGATATACCAGGCCTCTACTTCTGAATTGTATGGGAAAGTACAAAGTGTGCCTCAGAATGAGACAACGCCATTTTATCCTCGTTCCCCTTATGGGGTTGCAAAGCTTTACGGTTATTGGATCACTGTAAACTATCGCGAGGCATATAGAATGTATGCCTGTAATGGCATTTTATTTAATCATGAAAGTCCTTTGCGTGGTGAAACTTTTGTTACTCGGAAGATTACACGTGGCGTTGCGGAAATAGTATTAGGGTTGAAAAATAAATTATGGCTTGGTAACCTGGATGCCAAACGTGATTGGGGGCATGCCAGGGACTATGTAGAGGCAATGTGGCTGATGCTACAGCAGGAAGAGCCGGAAGATTATGTTATTGCTACAGGAGTTACAACATCTGTAAGAGATTTTGTAAAATCGGCATTTAATTGTGCGGGAGTAAACCTGGATTTTGAGGGTGAAGGGGAGAATGAAAAAGGTATTGTGAGGTCTGTAAATGTTCCGGGTATTCCTTTGAAAACAGGGGACATAGTAGTGGAAGTAGATCGCCGGTATTTTCGGCCAACAGAAGTAGATATGTTGCTTGGAGATGCCCGCAAAGCAAAAGAAAAACTAGGGTGGTCGCCAAAATATTCTCTTGATGAATTGATAAAAGAGATGGTTACTGCTGATATTGATTTTTTTAGCAAGGATGTAGTACTGAAAGAATCGGGGTTTAAAACTATAAGACAATTTGAATGATGGAGAAGAATAGTCGTATTTATGTCGCAGGGCATAATGGAATGGTGGGTGCTGCAATCAGTAGAAAATTGCAGGCAGAAGGATTTGCTAATTTGATAGCAAGGTCATCAAAGGATCTGGATCTTCGTAGCCAGGATGCCGTAAATAATTTTTTTGCTACAGAAAAGCCCGAGTATGTTTTTTTGGCAGCTGCTAAAGTTGGAGGGATTGTGGCTAATAATACTTATCGGGCAGAATTTTTGTACGATAATCTACTAATAGAAGCGAATATTATTCATGCTGCTTTTGAAAATAATGTAAAAAAACTCCTTTTCCTGGGGAGCTCCTGTATTTATCCCAAGCTGGCCACTCAACCTTTGAAGGAGGAATATTTATTAACTGGCTTGTTGGAGCCGACCAATGAGCCTTATTCGATCGCAAAAATTGCAGGGATAAAACTTTGCGAAGCTTATAGAGACCAATACGGGTGCAATTTTATTTCGGCTATGCCTACAAACCTTTACGGGCAGGGAGATAATTTTCATTTGAAAAATTCTCATGTTGTGCCAGCACTGCTGCGAAAATTTCATGAAGCAAAAGAAAGCAATGCGAACGAAGTAGAGATATGGGGGACTGGTTCTCCTTTACGGGAGTTTATGTACGTTGACGATGTAGCCGACGCTTGTTTTTTTCTGATGGAACAGTATAATGAAAAGCTCTTTGTAAATATTGGCACCGGTGAAGAGATAACCATTAAAGATCTCGCAATACTTGTTAAAGATATTACCGGTTATAAAGGTGAGATCAAATTTGATGTTTCAAAACCTGATGGAACCCCCCGCAAATTAATGGACAACTCCAGGTTACACAATATGGGGTGGAAACATACTGTGGGTTTGAAGGAAGGATTGACTATGGCTTATGCTCACTTTTTAGAAGATAGCGCAGTAGCCAATAGATCATAAAACAAGCTTTACAAGCTCTTTTCTAATAAATATAGAATCAGCAAAAAGGGGTATGCCGGTTTTTTGAGAGTTTTCCTGGTCCGTAAAGCCCATGAATTTAAAGCCAGCATTAGTAAAATGATTATATATGTCGTCAAATAACCACTGGCTTTCATAAAAAGGCTCAAATGTTGACTCGACTATGACGGCTGCAGTTTCTTCAAAAATTTTCTTACCTCCGGCAATCACTTTTTCTTCATATCCTTGTACATCCAGCTTTACCAGGATATTTTTCTTCAGTTCATATTTTGCGAGGATATCATCAAGTTTTTTAACACTTACATTTTCTTGGTTTACATAAGAAGATTCAGGGAAAGACGTCTTATGAAGGTCCTTCATTTCTAAAAATGATGAACTGACAAGGTTGTTGCTGATGTTAATTGTCATACTTCCTTCCGCATCGCTTAGGCCGACATTAAAAGCGGTAACGTCGATATTTTTAATAGCCTCTACCATTTTGTTATAACAATAGGGTATTGGCTCAAATGCAAATATTTTTCTGCCTGGTAATACTTCGTTTATTTTCTTTATGAACTGACCTTCGTTGGAGCCAATATCAATAATTGTCTGAATGTTCAATTTCTCTGCCCAGTTAGGGTCAGTAGATGATGGGATCAGCTTTTCAGTACGTGAAATAGTATAACCAAATGAATGAAGTAATTTACTTATTGGCCTGCTTATTATCTTTAACATATATCTTTATCTTGCTGTCTCAAAAGAGGCAAAGATAATATTAGGATGATAAAGTTTATAAAACCCCTTACTTCCTGGCTACGACTTGGTAAAAGAATTAAAAATTTCGGCATAGCCTATCATTTATTACCCCGGATGTTCACACCCATGTTTGAGTCTAAAGCAATGGTAAAGGGGCAAACTATATATTTTGAAAAATACAACAAGTATCTCACGAGGAAACAGATGGCCTTATTTGATGGATATGGAGATTTACTTATGAAATTCGTCAAGGCCCGGGGAATTTATTTCCTCGAAACAGACGGAGAAAGAGAATGTGTAGGGATAGAAAGTAACGGAACTACAATAAAATTATATGTGAACCACTATGATAATTTAAAGGTGATCGAAGAGATTTTTATTGATCGCCTTTATGATATAACGACAGATGGTGAGTATGTGGTATGCGACGTTGGGATGAATGTAGCGGCTGCAAGTTTGTATTTTGCCGGTATGAGTAATATTAAAAAACTCTATGGGTTTGAGCCTTTTGAGAATACATTCAAGATGGCAAGCGAGAATATTTGCTTAAATAGGGATCTCGCCCCAAAAATTATAGCACATAATTATGGTGTAGGTAAAGAGGATGGTTCCTTACATGTGCCTCTTCCAGTTCAGGGAGCCTTAGGCGGCAGCACCACATCTGAATTCCTGGAGAAAACGATAGCTGCAGAAGCCAGCAATATGATTTCTGTAAAGATCAGGGACATTAAGACGATTATAGAGGAGGTCAGGATGGAGAACCCTGGTATAGGTATTATTTTAAAACTGGATTGCGAGGGGGCGGAATATGAAATATTGGAAAGGATGGCTGACGCTGATCTGATCAGCCAGGTTGATATTTATATGATAGAGTATCACTTTAAGGGTAAGAGCAGTCTGCAAAAAATATTAACAAAGAAAAACTTTTTAGTGATGTCGCCGGGAGACGATACAGTGAGCCCATTTGGGATGTTGTATGCTATTAACCCCGAATTTGGAAGAGGAAACTAAGCCATGAAAACTCCTTTCTTCTCGGTAATCGTTGCAACTTTTAATGCAGATAAGACGCTTGAAAAAGCAATTTCAAGTGTCTTATCTCAGCGGTTTTCAGATTTTGAATTGCTTGTCATAGATGGTCAATCGACTGATAATACATTAAATATTGTTAGGCGTTTTGCAGCAGCTGATAAAAGAATCAAATTCCTGTCAGAAGCAGATAAAGGTATTTATGATGCAATGAATAAAGGAGTTCGGCGTGCCACCGGTCAGTGGTTGTATTTCTTAGGCGGGGATGATTTTTTTTATTCTGACGATGTATTGGAAAAAATCCAACTGATAGCAAAACAAACAAATGCCTCTTTTATTTATGGGAATGTTTGGTCAGAGCAATATGAAAGATTGTATGATGGAATGTTTACGACATCCAGGCTATTAACCAGGAATATATGTCACCAGGCAATTTTTTATAACTCCAATGTATTTTCTCAATTGGGATATTATGATCTGGCATACAAACAAGAGGCAGACTATGATTTTAATCTGAGATGCTGGCTCAATGGAATTAAAACAATATTTACCCCGGTTACAATCGCGTTTTATGCTGCAGGCGGATTAAGTGGTAAAGGCAGAGATGTGGCTTTTGTTAATGACTATCCATCAGTTGCTGTATCTTATTTGCTGAATGGGAACAAAAAGGGAATTAGCCGGGCAGCTAATTTGGCAACTATATTTAGAAAAATTTTGCTTCGCTATTCTTTTAGTAAATTGAAGACGGTAGTTTTTAGCGGAGGACATAATGCTATAAAGGCAATAGCTTTTTTTTACATGCTTCTGTCCCTGCCATTCGTTTTTTTTTATTCTATTCTTAGAAAAAAAAGCATCGCCTGACAGTATATTATGCCCCTCATTTCCATCTGCATACCAGCCTACAAACGAACCGATTTCTTGAAGAGGTTACTGAACTCTATTACTATCCAGGAGTTTGCAGATTTTGAAGTGATCGTTACAGACGACAGCCCCGGCAATGAAGTGGAACAATTGTGCCAGCAATATAGTGCGACGTTACCATTGCAGTATTTTAAAAATACTGCGGCACTTGGCACACCGGAAAACTGGAACCAGGCCATAAGAAAAGCAAAAGGAGAATGGATCAAGCTGATGCATGATGATGATTGGTTCAGGAAACCGGAAGCCTTGCAAAAATTTGCAGATGCGGCGGCAGAGCATTCTTCCGCTATTATATTTTCAGCCTATTTTGATGTGTTCCTTTCAACTAATAAAGAAAAGAAAGTAATGCCGGATGGATTGCGGTTCAGGCAGCTTAAAAAAGAATCATCCACATTGCTATCGAGAAATATCATTGGCCCGCCAAGTGTGCTCATGCACCGTAATGACGGCAGACATTGGTATGATAAAAAGCTAAAATGGCTGGTTGATGTTGACATGTATATCCGGAGATTGGAGGATGATAAGATCGTATATCTGCCAGAGCCATTGATAAACGTGGGAGTAGGTGATGAGCAGGTAACGGCGAGTGTGCATGGCGCACCTGGAGTGGAAATACCGGAACATTTTTATTTTCTTGAAAAAACAAGGATCAAAAGACTGAAGCATATTTTAGTCTATGATTACTGGTGGCGGTTTATCCGTAATTTCTCATTATACAATGAAGCGGATGCCAGGAAATATGGCGTTGAAGGAACTGTTCATCCTGTTTTAAAAAGCATGATGCGCTGGCAGAAAAGATTGCCCCGGAAATTGTTGATGAAGGGATTTATTTCCAAGATCATCATGGCGACACATTTTTTACTCAACCGGCATAAACTTCGCTGATGACAGGCTGCTCTATCATTATTGTTAACTACAAATCGGCCAACCTAGTTGTTGATTGTCTTCGAACGATCAAAACAATCGGGGAAGTGATCGTGGTTGACAACTTTTCCCAGGATGATGGCAAGCGTATTATTACAAGCGAATTTCCCAATGTAAAATGGATACAGCTCGATTATAATGCCGGTTTTGCAAGAGCAAACAATGCGGGCATCAAAGCGACTAACAGCGATGCCGTGTTATTATTGAACCCCGATACATTGGTCGAGGCAAACGCGATCGAAGAATGTTATAAACGATTAGCAGCTTCAGGATATGTGGCAGCAGGAGTTCAATTGTTGAATGCAGACAGGTCGCCACAGATCACCGGCAATTACTTTATGACTGGCGGACTGAATCACCTCATGTCTTTGCCTTACCTGGGAAGACTGATCCGCTGGCTCGGTTATAGCCTGAAAGTGAAAAAGACAAATATTGCTAAAGCAGAAGGAGCAGTTGAGGTTGATTGGATCAATGGCGCTTTTTTAATGGTAAAAAGATCGGCGATTGAAAAAGCGGGC
>DASVNY010000241.1:0-6539 GCA_036383615.1 Chitinophagaceae bacterium | reverse complement strand
GTTTTTGTCCCATGAAAATGAGACCGAGATCATTCATGGAAGAGATATTATCCGGATCGAACTGTG
Source organism: Chitinophagaceae bacterium (assembly GCA_036383615.1). Classification (GTDB taxonomy): domain Bacteria; phylum Bacteroidota; class Bacteroidia; order Chitinophagales; family Chitinophagaceae; genus CADEDV01. The sequence goes on along the minus strand of DASVNY010000241.1, from coordinate 6,473 downwards.
GCAATGATTTCAGGTAATTGGTGATCGAATCAAGCTGTCCCAATTCACGATAAACTTTCATCAGGTTATTATAGGCCGGGCGATAATCCGGTTTAACCACTAAGGCTCTTTTGAAATACACTTTTGCTGAATCATAATTAATATCCTGCGTATAGATCACACCCAGGTTATTAAGGATTGCCGCATTTCTCGGCTCCATCCTGATAGCTTGCTGAAAATAACGATAGGTTGAATCCGGTTGCTTCAGCTCCTTAAACACTAAGCCCATATTAATAAGCGAGAAAGCAGAATATGGATTTACCTGCAATGCACTTCGGTAAAACAATCTCGCCGAATCATATTGCTTCGTGTCAAAACTCACTTTACCCAAACTGTTCCATCCTTCTTCATACGAAGGATCCAGGTCGATAGCCTGGCGATAATAGGTCTTGGCTGAGTCGTATAATTTCAGGTCGCGATAGAAGTTACCGATGTAAATATTGACAAATGATTTGTCCTGGTAATTGGAAAATGCTTTTGAAAAATAAACCCTTGCCGAATCATATTGGTTTTGCCCCACAAATGCCTTGCTGATACCATTGTAAGCGCTTACCATCTTGGCATCGCCGGCAATACTCCTTTTAAAATAACTGATTGCCTGGGCATAGTCTTTTTTCTCATAGTATGACCAGGCGATATTATTTGTCGCAAAAGCATTATCAGGTTCCAGGTCCAACGCTTTCTGGTAATTGGCAATCGCGGAATCAGGTCTTGACAACGAATAGTAATAATGTCCGAGATCAACATACGCATCCGCATTGGTCGGATCAATACGTATGGCTTTGCGATAATAGGACAATGCAGAGTCAACACGACCCAATGTTTTATAAGCATAAGCAAGGGTCACGTAAGGGTAGCGCCAGTTGGGAGCGGAATTGATCGCTCTCTTTGCATAGATAATAGCGCTATCAGTCCTGTTGTTATCAAAGTGCAATGACGCCAGTGTGTTTAAGATATAAGCCGCATTTTTATCTGCCGCGTAAGCGGTGTAAGCATATTGAAAGGCTTTGCCAATATCCATAAAGCGGCGGTCCTTTCCATAGTAACCTCTTGCTTTAAAGAAGAACATCCTTCCTTCCAGTGTCTTTGCAAAATCCGGGTCATCTTCCTTGATGATCTTGATGGCTTTTTCAAGCATGTTACCCACTTCAAAAAATTCCAGCTGTGCCACTTTCTCCATTCGGTCAAGACTCTGGGCACTCTCTTCTGTTTTCTCCGTTTCATCCATTTGTGTACGGATACGTTGAATGGCTGCGGCATCCTTACAATCGAGATAAAGATTGATCTTGCTTTGCGCAAAGTTGATGAACTCTACCGCCAGCGTTGATTGCGCATCTATCGTATAAGAGTTGCCGGGGAATTTTCGTTCCAGCATCCCATAATAATATTCGGCGGATTCCTTTCCTGTGAGCTTACTTTTCTTTACGGCATCATTAAAGAGATTATAGGCCTGCACAACCTGTGTATCCGCCTGTGCATAGCGAAGCCCTCTTGTTCCCGGGTTTCCATTAAAGGAATTACCCGGTCCTTTTTTTCTTGTTTGCAACCATCGTTTTAAATAAGCTGTGTCAACGATGCTCACTACTTTCTCGCTATTCTCATTACAGCAGAAATAGGGTTCCTGTTTTCGTTTGAATTTTTGCTGTGCAATAGTGGGCACATGTTTGTCAACATACTTCTGTATTTCGGAAAGTGTAACAATATTGTTCTTCTCTCCTTCTTCATCGGCCACGCCATTTAAACCGTCAACCAGGTAATAGGTAAATAATCCATGACCATTCCCGATAGAAGCATCTTCCAGGGATTCCTGTCCGGCGCCAGTGGCCAGCATGATCACTTCACCGGCCCTTTTTTCTGAAATGGCGGCGTTCAAAAAATTCTGCCCGTCAGTACCACCCGGTAATTCATTGGAGCGGCAGGCATCCATGATAAAGAAAACTTCAACCCCCTTGGCTGTTTCAGTAGCGATCTTTTTCTTCAGGTTGAATAATTGTATGGTGCCCCCAACGAGATAATTATTTTTATCACCTGCGGGGTTGCAGTCATAAGTAAGATAGAAGAACTGGTCCTCATCAATGGCATCACCATGACCGGCGAGATAGATAAAAAGCCTGTCGCCTTTTTGCAGTCGTTTGGCTTTTAACCACTGAAAACCCTTTCCCCAGAAAATGGCGCTGACGGCCTGCTCATTTAATAACATAAAAATATTATCGTCCCTGATCTTCCCTCCCGCCGGTGATTTCAAATATTCTTTGAACATCTCGGCGTCTTTGTCGGCATACGTGAGCGGGCGAACATATTTATAACTGGAGATACCCATGATCATAGCAAAGGTTTGCGGCCCCGGAACAGTAGTGTCCCTTGGGGTGGGTGGCGCTTGTGCATAGCTAGCCTGTGAGCAGAGGATAAATAACAGGCAACCAATAACTATGGAACGGTATTTTCGCATAAATTCGACCTACTAATGTACAGATTTACGACGGGAATGACACTACCACATTTGTGGGATCACTCAATAAGACTGTTAACCGGCTAAAATGAGTTGCATAATTACTACCGGCCACAGACATTCGCAATTCGGAAAACAAGCAAATCCACCACATGAAGCATCTACATAAGAAGATCGGAAGAAAGGTCAGGAACCTCCCTCGCCACATCACCAAATACCTGTATGAAAGGGATACCATTTTCGCAACGCTGTGGGTGTTTGTGTTTATTATCGTATTAGGCTCTATCCCCCTGAATCTTGGCGTTATTAATCCTATCAAGCTAAGCATGAAGGATTTTGATTCAAATGACATGAGTTATTCCAAGTACTTAAAAAAAGCAGAACATACAGCTCTTGATAAGAATATCACAATAGTCAATATCGGGCATGCGGATCGCGAATTGTTATCGATAATGATTGATAAAGTTGCCGGCATGAAGCCAAAAGTAATGGCGCTTGATGCGTATTTCGATGGCCCGATGGACCCTGCACAGGACTCAATGTTGAGTGAAACTTTTAAGAGAAATAAAAATCTTATAGTAGCTGAGGTTATGCAGTTTAAGAGTGAGGAAGGAGACTCCGTTTATTTCCGGGGAAATTATATTAGTACGGCATCACAGTATGCTTTTGCCAACATTTTCCAGGATTCATTAGCAACTATACGATCCTATGATCCATTCATTGAAGACAAGGCTGATAAGAAAAAATATAAATCCTTTAGTTCAGCGATTGTAGAAAGCTATGACCCCGCGGCTTTTAAAAAATTGGAAAAAAAGGGCAGCGGTAAGCTGCTAATCAATTATACTCGTCGTCTTAATCAATATAAGCTGGTCCAGATAGAAGATTTGATGACGGAAGATGGAGTAGTTAGTTCATACTTCAAAGACAAGATTGTGCTTTTCGGCTATATCAATGATGACCCCAATGACATCTCGGATAAAAAGTTTACCCCAATGAACCGGAGATTTTACGGAAAGACCGTCCCTGACATGAATGGTATTGTTGTTCACGCAAATATAATCTCCATGGCTTTGGAGGATAACTACATAAAAAAGTTACCTTCGTGGGCGAATTGGCTGATAGCTATTCTCATCTGTTGGCTACACATGTCATTCTTTATCCGTTATTACCTTGAAAGCCATATCTGGTTCCATTTAGTAGCAAAGATCGCCCAGGTGGCGTCGGCAATATTTTTCGTTTGGCTTGGCATTTATTTATTCGATCAGTATCGAATAAAGGTGGATATGAAACTGAGCATACTGGTTATTGTAATGGCGGTTGACGTGATCTATTTCTATGAAGCCTGGGCCGTGTGGATGCATAAAAAATTCCATTATCATACCGTATTTAAACCACATCATCACTAAATAAATATTAAACCATAAAAAAGATGAAAAAGACGCAATTACTCATTCTTCTTTGTTTTTTCACTATCGCTGCTACTGCGCAGAATGACTTCCTGCTCTACAGCTTTAAAGGCAATGTGTCGGTGGTGGAGAACAAGGTGGAAAGTAAAGCCAAAGTGGGCAAGACGTTGAATAGCGCAGCCAGCATAAAAGTAGCAGCCGGAGCAACGGTAACGCTTATCTGTAATGAAGTTGCTATGTTCTCTATCAAAAAACCGGGCACTTATACCATGAGCCAGTTCAAAGATTCCTGCCAGGTGAGCAACAGTTCTGTCAGCGCTAACTATGTAAAATATGTGTGGGCTCAAATGACCAAATCAAGTGGTTCGGCAGGCAGCAACCGTAAACTGTATATGAATACTGTGGGTGCGGTGAGCCGTTCAGTCAATAATATCTGGATCGATCCAAGGCTGGATACCGTTAACTATTCAGGTGTTCCGGGAATATTCCCGCTGTCCTGGAAATCTTATACCGATGCTAAAGAATTTAATTTCTGGCTCTATAATAATGCTTCCGGCGGCACACCTATTTATACTAACGTAGTTGATAAGTTGAAAATACCTATCACTAAATTCTCAACTAAACTATCAGCAGGATCAACTTATTATTGGACCGCTGCCATTAAAGGCGAGCAAAATGAAGAATTGAAAGTACTCAATTATGTGAGCAAAGAAACTTTCGATGCCGTTGTAGCTGATTTTAAAAAGACCGTTGGTGCATTTGAGAATGAGGCCGAACTATCTTTCCGTCTTGGCTTCCTGTTGGAAGACGCCCATTATTTAGCCGAGGCTTACCAGTATTATACAAAAGCAGCCACACTGGCTCCTGATGTTCCGCTCTACCGCATAACACTTATGTCCTTTAAAAAGGATTATGAAATAAAATAATCGCTCAACAGGCAAAGTAAACCTCCCAACCGGGAGGTTTTTTTATGAATGGGACGCTGAGCAATTCGCTATTTCTTTAGTTTTACCGTTACTCAAACAATTTTTATGAAACGATTATTCCTGCTGGCTTTGCTGGGTTCCTGCATTTCACTGAATGCGCAGCTCAAAGCAGACGATGTGAAAACCTTTACGCTAAAGAACGGGATGAAATTTCTTGTCATTGAAGACAATTCCATCCCCAATGCCAATATGTATTTATTCTATCGTGTTGGTTCAAGAAATGAATACCAGGGCATCACGGGTCTCTCCCATTATTTTGAACACATGATGTTTAATGGCGCTAAAAAATACGGCCCTAAACTATTTGATCAAACCATGGAGTTCAATGGAGGTGCCAACAATGCCTATACAAGAGAAGATATAACGGCTTATACCAATTGGTTCCCTTCTTCTGCTACCGAAGTGATCTTTGATCTTGAAGCCGATCGTATTGCAAGCCTCAGCATTGATCCCAAAATGGTGGAAAGTGAAAGAGGTGTTGTGTTATCTGAAAGAAGCACCGGTCTTGAAAACTCACCCTGGAGAATGCTGGGTGAAGCCGTGCAGGGGCAGGCTTTCCAGGAACATCCCTATCACTGGCCGGTGATCGGTTATGAAGATGATATCAAAAACTGGAAACAGGCCGACCTGGAAAGATATTTCAAAACCTATTATGCACCGAACAATTGCGTGGTGGTAATGGCGGGCAATATTAAAGCCGATGAGATCAAAAAGCTGGCTGAAAAATATTTAGAGCCGATCCCGGCACAACCTGAACCACCGAAAGTGCATATTAAAGAACCTCCGCAAACAGGTGAAAGAAGAATTGCAGTTAAGAAAGATGTTACCACTCCTTACCTGCTGATCGCTTACAAAGCACCTGAAGCTAAGAATGAAGACTTCTATGCGTTGAATATTTTAAGTTCTGTGCTATCAAGCGGACGTTCATCAAGACTTTATGCTGCATTGGTTGATAAAAAACAGTTAGCCACACAAACTTTCACCAGCTATGATGAAAGTTTTGATCCTACGCTCTTCCAGTTTTATGCGGTAGCTAATAAAAATGTAACGGAGACCGATCTTGAAAATGCGATCTATGAAGAGATCGAAAAGATAAAAAAAGAAGGCATCACCGAAACTGAATTGCAAAAGATCAAGAATCAAAAACTGATCGAGTTCTACGGACAGGTAGAAACGATCAATGGAAAGGCAAATAATATCGGCACTTATGAAGTGTTCTTTGGCGACTATCGCAAAATGTTTGATGCTCCTGCGCTTTATAACAAAGTGACAGTAGATGATGTAAAAAGAGTGGCCAATAAATATTTTAACAGGACCAGCAGAACGGTTGGTGTTTTAAAATCAAAAACGGAGGATTAATACCATGAGACAATTATCTATAAAATATACCGGGGCATTAATGTTGCTATTTGCAATTGGCATTACAGCATCAGCGCAGTCGGGTTATAAATTGCCTCCTTACGAGAAGTTCAAGTTAAAGAATGGACTTACGGTTTACCTGATGGAGCAACATGAAGTGCCGATGATCAGTGTATCAGCCATCCTTCCTGCCGGGGCAATTTATGATGGCGATAAGTCTGGACTGGCGTCATT
>DASVNY010000240.1:0-3314 GCA_036383615.1 Chitinophagaceae bacterium | reverse complement strand
GTTGGCTACATGCTTCCTTACAACAACTTTGTTAAGTTGAGGAACTACGATTTCCAGATATACTACAAGAACAATTTTAAGAGCCAGAAATATCCGCCGGAAAAAGTATCGCTGACAGACGAAAGTATTTTCCTCGATGATAATTATGGAATGTTTTATGGCTTCAGGGCAGAAGAGGCGGGTCAGCGTTGCCGCTTTTTATATGAATATGAATACACGGATGCAAAATACCTGACAAGAGTATTCTTTCACCAAAGCTTTCCTGTGCTGAAACATACGGTAAGTTTCAAAGTGCCTTCATGGCTGGAGCTGGATATCATTGAAAAAAATTTCGGCCCCAACTATAAGATCAAAAAGGATACAAAAAAGGAAAAGGATTTTACTACTTATACATTTACAGTAGATAACCTGGTGCCTATTAAACAGGAACCGGCATCATTGGGCCGTCCTTATTATTTACCTCATCTTGTTATCACTGTTCGCAGCTTTACGCTTGATAAAAAACAGTACAATGGATTTAAAACACTCGATGATATGTATGCCTGGTATAACCTTTTATACAAAAGGACTGGCAACATGAACGATTTCATAGAGTCGCAGGTGAAACAACTGACCGCAGGTAAAAGCTCAGACGAAGAGAAAATAAAATCTATTTATTACTGGGTGCAGGATAATATCCGCTATGTGGCATTTGAAGAAGGCTATTCAGGATTTGTGCCACAGTCCGTACAGGAAGTATTCAAAAACAAATATGGCGATTGTAAGGGGATGGCCAACCTTATTACGGAGATGTTGAAGATGGCCGGGTTTGATGCGCATTTTGCATGGATAGGCACAAGAGAAATTCCCTATGACAGGAAAGAGATACAATCAATGTGCGTGGACAATCATGCTATTTCTGTTTTGTATTATAAAGACAAAACTTATTTTCTTGATGGAACAGAGAAATATGCGGCATTTGGGAAAAATGCTTATCGCATACAGGGCAAAAGTGTGCTGGTGCAAAATGGAGAAAGCTACAAAGTAGAGAATGTGCCGATGCCAGCAATGGATGAGAACCTGCTTTTGACCAAAGCCAGCTTTGTATTGAAAGGGGATAAGATCAGCGGGCATGTGAAGCTGACATTTGAAGGTGAGGCAAAAAACTATTTCCATAATTTATATAACAGCATACCGGCTGATAAAAGAAAGAACTTTATCAAAAGCATGGTAGAGCTGGGTAGCAATAATGCAGAAGCCATCAATGTAAAAACATCTGATTTTAAAAACCGGGATATTGCACTGGTGATCGAGGGCGATGTGGAGATCAGCAACAGGGTAACAATGGTGGATAAGACCTGTTACACAAGCATTGATTTCTTTCCTGCAAGCATTGTGAATGTTTCACCCGACCAGGAAAGAGAGAATCCTTATGATCTCGACAATGTATTTGTAGCAAAGGACGAAGTAACGCTTGAATTGCCTGCGGGCACTAAGCCCCAAAACCTTCCGGCTAAATTCCAGGCAAGCTTCCAGACCAATAATATGGAAGCGACCTATACTTCAACAGCTAAGTCGGTTGTGTTGCAAAAAACATTTGTGCTGAACTCGCCGGTGATCCATAAGGCTGATTTCGAGACCTGGAAAACCTTTGTGAGCAAGATCAAGGAATTTAATCGTAATAATATTACTCTTCTTTTACCATAAACCTGCCAAACACCTGTATGAAAAAAATCCTGCTGTTTGTTTTATCAGCGTCGCTGACGGCTAATGCGTTTGCACAGCGCATTACTACAAGAGAGATCGAGTTGTTTAACAAGAACCTGAAGGAAACACCATTGCTGAAAAACGATGAAGATTTTAGCAAAGTAACGACCACTTCACAATGGCCGGAGGAAAGTGCTGTGATACTTTGCCAGAAAACAACTTTTGAGTTTGATAAGAAAGGTATCAGTGCCGGTAAAAGGATCGGTCGCAATTTCTGGGGAGTGTTATTTGCACTGCCCACTTTTGGTACTTCACTTTATTTTGCCAATGCGAGGAATGAGACCAAGATATTAGTGCAGGAAACAGAGCGCAGGAAAATATTATTGAGAGATAAATTCGCTGTTGATCAGTATTCCATTTTATATTTCCGGTTGTCTTCACAGGGCGATGCATTTTCTGCGAGGGTCATCAAAAAAGATGGAACGATACAACCTGTTGAGATCACCGATGCGGTGAGAGTGGATGATATAAGAACAGTGCCGGGTTTGTTCCGCACCTATACCGAATCAAGAATTTCTATTTCTTACCGCCCTGACTATTTTAAAGTGGCGATACCTGACCTTGAAGAAGGTGATGTGATAGAATATGAGTTCATGAATTTTAATTCGCAACAATATTCCCAAAACCCGAATTATAAAGAATTTGATCCCGTGTATTATGTGTGTAACCGTGAAATGCCTGTTGCAAGACAGATCATTGAAGTGGTGGCAGAGGATGAAAAGTATTATGTGGGTCACAAGAGTTTGAAAGGCGCTCCGGATTTTTCGCAAACAGCTTCCTCCGGCAGAAAAGTGTATCGTTGGGTGGATGAGAACAGGGCCAAACTGGAAGATACCCGTTATGTAAATGAATTTGTGGAACAGCCTTCTGTAAAATTCCAGGTGATCTATGCCCGCAACAGCAGCAAAGGTTTTGTATGGTTCAGCGATGCAGAGGAAGGAAAGAATGAAATGACCCGTGAAGAGCTAACAGAAAATGTAAAGAAATATTGGTTCAACCGCACCAAGTATGAGAACCAGGATGGATCTTATATCAATGCTTCTACTTCGATCAGCGCGACAATTGATGGCATTTACAAATCGATGAAGAAAAAAGGCATCACCGAAGGCGCTGAAGATGATTATATCCGCAAAGCATATTATACTATTCGCGGCAGCACCCTGTATAATAACTGGCGGGATATGGCTTTTGCCAAAGTGTTTTCAGGATTGCTGGAAAAAAAGAAGATACCGCATGAGATCATTGCAACCACATCTAATCAGCGGACACAGTTAGACAAAGTTGCCTTTACAAGAGAAGTGGCCTGGATGATCAGGTGCAAAGGCAAATACTATGCAAACCCGTTTGAACATTTCAACCCGGAAGATATACCTGTATATCTCTCAGGCAATGATTGCATCCGTTTCAAATATGATGATGAAAAATCGGTGGCCAATGATGTGATCCCCCGCACGGACACTTCAGAAAATGTTTACGCGGAACAGATCACGGCTAAATTAGATACCACAAAAGCAAATATCACTGTTGAAAAACTGGTTGAAGCAAAGGGGATGTCAAAGGATAATATC
>DASVNY010000239.1:0-1516 GCA_036383615.1 Chitinophagaceae bacterium | reverse complement strand
TGCTGCTAAGGAAGTCCACTTATATGCAGATGCTTTAAAAAAGGGATTTGAGTTAGTAAAGAAGAATGGCCTTCTGACCATTAATCAAATTCTTCAAATCCAAAAAGTTCTTGAACAAAATAATGTAGGCTTTCGGAAGTTGCCTGGTACTAAACTGATAAATGACAAGACAGGTAAAGTTGTTTATACACCCCCTCAAGACTATGACACCATTATACAGTTAATGAGAAACCTGGAAGAATTTATAAATAATGAAGATATGATGGATGTTGATCCTTTGATTAAAATGGCCGTCATCCACCACCAGTTTGAAAGCATACATCCTTTTTATGACGGCAATGGACGCACAGGCCGTATTATAAACATCTTATACCTGATTCAGAAAAATCTACTTCATCTGCCTGTCTTATATTTAAGCAGATATATTATCCGGTATAAAAATCAATATTATAATTTGTTGCAGGACGTTAGGCAAACGGCAAATTGGGAAAGCTGGATTTTGTTCGTGTTGGATGGAATCCAGGAAACGGCGGAACATGAAGTGGTGTTAATTGCGAAGATCAGGAACCTGATGCAAGCATTCAAACAACGAATAAGAACAGATTTGCCTAAATTATACAGTCAGGATCTCCTAAATAATCTTTTTAAATATCCCTATACAAAAATAGAATATTTACAAAATGAACTTGAAGTTGGCCGTAACACTTCGATTCGATACTTGGAAGCACTGGTTAAAGCTGGATTTCTTGTGAAACAAAAAAAAGGAAGGGATAACTTTTATATCAATCAGTCTTTATTTGATTTATTGGCAGATACAAAGCCCAGACGCCTTGATAAAAAGACCGCTATTCTTACTCCAGGCTCCAATGCAACGGTGTTAATAAACTATTCTTCGAGAACCAAATCTCTAGAAGTAGAGTTTGTCGGGGGGCATGTATACCATTATCTTGATGTTGAGGCTGAAATTTGGGAAAAATATCAGTCCGTTGTTAAAAGCAGGAAGTCTTCCGGTGAATTCGTAAATGCACAGCTCAAACCCTATTATGAAACCATTGAAGTTGAAAAAAGTGAAGACTAATTAGGGTGGGGTGCAATAGGAGTTGGAATTGCTTTAACAAATGCTTCCATTTACTCCCCCATCGCCCTCTGCAAGTTTCTTATAGAAGTAAAAACTATTTTTGTTGCTATGCAGTCTATGATCGATGCCGTTTCGCAGGTATATAAAAGCTGGTCTAAAAAAGACCCTGTCCAGGTGGACGTTTTGCCCCAGTCGGGTAGTGACAGACGATATTTTCGCTTATACGATGAGGCCGGCAAAACAGTGATCGCCACGCATGGCCTGAATGTGCCGGAGAATGAAGCCTTTATTTATTTCTCCGACCATTTTAAAAGCAAAGGCCTGAATGTACCCGAAATTTTTGGAGTAAGCTATGACAAGATCATTTATCTCCAGGAAGACTTCGGCGATATTTCATTGCTGCATATCCTGGAGAAAAAAGGTTTTACGGAAGAGGTG
>DASVNY010000238.1:0-3952 GCA_036383615.1 Chitinophagaceae bacterium | reverse complement strand
ATCTGTTTGCTTATAAAGCAATAGGCCGATCGCTGTGTTTGCATTATAACGACTGATAGTTTCTGTTTCTTTGATACCATCAATTACTACTGCTACATCTTTTACATAAATAGGACTTCCGTCACGATTGGTTATGACCCCATCGCCGATATCGGTGGGATTTTTAAACTTGCCTGCCAAACGGATGGTGGTTTCATTTGATTCACTTTTCACCGACCCCGCTGGGAAATCAAGATTTGAGCTTTCAACCGCCTGCAAAACCTGTGATGCATCCAGGCCAAATGCCTCTAATTTCTTCCTGTCGATATTTACACGGATCTGTCTTTCTTCTCCGCCCATCATGCCCACATTGGCAACACCGCTCAATTTGGACATGATCGGAACGATACGTTGTTTAACTACTTCATAGAGCTCCCTGTTCTCTTTGTTGGCGGTTACCGACATTTTCATGATCGGCGCGTCATCCACAGAGAATTTAGATATCTCCGGTTCTTTGGCGTCATCCGGAAGATCGGAAGCGATACCATCCACTTTTCTTTGCGCATCCTGCATCACCTGGTTAATGTCTGCACTTGCCTTGAACTCTACGATCACTTTCGACATTCCTTCGAAAGACTGCGACTTGATATTATCCAGTTTTTCCAATGAGGAAACAGCATCTTCGATCTTCTTAGTTACGGAATTTTCCACCTCCGTTGGTGCTGCACCGGGGTAATTGGTGCTGATCGTTATCACCTGTTTTGACATTTTAGGCAACAACTCGTATCCTATAGAGAAATAGCTTCCTATTCCTAATAAACCCAACACGGCAAATATTACAACAATCAGCGTGGGTCGTTTTATTGATAGTTCTGTTAGTGACATGATTTTGATTTTACTTGTTGATTGAAATGGTTGTGCCGTTTTCCAGGTTCATTTGACCGGTTGTTACTACCTGTTCACCTGCCTGCAAACCTTCCAGCACTTCTACTTTTGTATCTGTAACAATGCCCGCTTTGATACTACGCTGTTCTACTTTATTTCCTTTCACTACATATACTTTTGCATCTTTTGCGCCAGCGAGCAATGCACTCACAGGAATTGATAAACCAGTTTTCGTTTCATCCATTGAAAAGTGAACATCAGCGAGGATGCCTGCTTTCAATACTTCTTTATCTTTATTTGAAAAACTGATCTCTGCCAGGAACTTTCCTGAAGCATCCGCTTTATCACTCAACATGCTGATCTTTCCATTCTTTGGCTGAGTAAGAACAACACTGTTGATACTTACCTGCTGACCTTTTTTTACTTTGAAGGCTTCCTGCTCTGATAAATAGATGTTGATCTTTAAAGAAGAATTGTCGATAAGCTGGCCCAACACCGTTCCGTAAGAAACAAATGAACCTAATTCAACTTTCACATTCTCTACTTTGCCGCTGAATGGCGCCCTGATCTGCATGTGATCCATTTGCTCGAGCACTTGTTTCTTTTCTGCTACCAATGAATTGATCTGCAGTTGTGCGCTTTCAGCCTGCATTGGCGTGGCGCCACCCATATCGATCAATTTTGTGTAACGGTTAAGGTCAAGTTTTGCTTTAGCGATTGAAGCTTCAATGGTTGTGAGTTGAACACTATAAACAGATGCATCCAGTACGGCTATCACCTGTCCTGCTCTCACCACATCACCGTTCTTAATATACAAGCCGATCAATTTTCCCTGTACTTCAGAAGCGATATTCACTTCGCGGTCAGGAGCTGTCATACCGTTGATGGTAAACGCTGTGCTGAACGTATCTTCTTTTGCTTCGAAAATTTTTACGGGGATCACCGGGTTTTCTTTTATTGGTTTTGCCGCTTTATCAATTTTGGCTTTGTTATTGGCCAGCACCACCCCGATAGCGGCTACCAGCAATAAACAAGTCGTAATAGTGATTATTTTCTTTTTCATTTCAATTTGGTTTTGTTGTTATTGATTAAATGGTTTGATGTTTTTTAAATAAATGCCAGTTACCCTGGTACCTTGATTCGAGTATTAATGTTTCGTCTGCATTTTTCAGCGTGATATAATAGCATACACCTTCATCACCTGTTAACCGGAAGAGATCCGTGATCCAGTAGTTCTCATAATTCTTCTTCAGGCTTTTTTGAAGAAAGAGAGGCAACTCTGTAGAAAGTATGTTTTCCAGGACAGCGCTGATTGTTGCAGAATCCTGCTCAACTGGTTTAATTTGTTCTGTTTTATTGGTTGAGGCAAATACACTTGTGGTGATGATCACCAGTGTTATTACCATTAGTATCTTTTTCATTTTTGATTTTTAAAGCTTAGTTAGGAAAGAGAAACAGTGATCGTTTCTTTTATCGTTTTCAGGTAAATGCTTTCTGCAATTATCTTCTGGGTGCTGGCAGGAACCAACACAAAACTGATCGTGTTGATGATGGCAGCAGAAGCGACAATGGTTATTGTTTTCTTTTCCATCTTAGATAGATTTTAAGAAGTCTGTTAATAAGGTTCCTTTGGCTTTGTGCACATTCAGCCAACCTGTTTGCACATCGATCATCGCCTGCATATACAATGTTCTTGACTCACTCAATTCTCTTTCCGCATCCAGCAGTTCCACCAGTGTGGTCACACCTTCTGTATATAAAGCCTTTCTTGTGCTGAACACTCTTTCTGCCAGTGCCAGGTTTCTTTTATTGATCTGGTATTGCTCCTGGTCATTTGACAATGTGCCGGTAGCGCTGAATAATTCCATTTGTGCTCTTTCCTCGGTGTGCTTATTATCCAATCTCAGTTGCTCCAATTGAAATTGAGCGGCGCTGATCCTGTTCTTTCTGCGATGACCATCAAATAATGGTATGCTCACAGATACACCAACCGTAGAAGCATCGAACCAGTAATCCCTGTTAAATGCTTTGCTGGCATCATTGAATTGTGATTGATAGTTGTAGCGGAAATAAGAAGAGATAGAAGGAGATTTTTCTGCTCTTATCTTTTTAATGTCTTCCTCTTTCAGTTGGATCATCTGATTCGATAAACGGATATCCTCTCTCTGCAAAACAAACTGACTGCCATCAACAGGATGAATATCCGCGGAGATGCGATCTTCAATAAAAGTTTGAGCGGTAACCGGAAGACCGAGTAAATAATTAAAATAAGCAAGTTGATCATTATACTGTGTTTTAAGTTGATTCAAAGAAGATTGTTTGTTCGCCACGTTGATCTCTAAAGATTCATAGTCGATACGCTTCAACAGGCCGTTCTCAAACTGGGCCTTAGCGATCGTGAGCACTTCCTTCAGGTTTTGATAATCTGAATTCGTGGTACGGATCAGTTCGGCATTATTCTGTAAAGAATAAAATGTGCTGGCTACCTGATAGACCAATTCTTCTTTAGAAAGATTGTACTTCGATTTCGCGATATCCATTTGCAACCCTCTTGAGCGGAGTTGGATATTCAGGTCCTTTTTGTAGATGGTTTGTGTAACCTCTACTCCTGATTTCATGCTGTACTGGCTGCCAAATGGAACAGCTACATAATCTTTGGTAGGCTGACCCACAAGATCACCCGGCAACATTTGTGAAGGGATAGCAGGATTATACTCCATGCCACTTGTGTAGTTGACCTGTGGGCGATAATACCCTGCCAGTTCCTTGTTCTTTGCTTCCTGGATGGAAATATCAAAGCTGTCGGCTTTTAACGAACGATTGCTGGTAAGCGCCATATCGATCGCCTGTTTGATACTTAGCGGAGATGTCTGCCCGATCGATCGGTGAGCTATCAGGAGGTAGATCACCGGTATCATCAGCTTCAGCATCCATTTAATTTTTTTGTTCATAATTGTGTCGTTGATTTTTGATTTAGAATTTTCAATTGCGACACAAAAATGGGCTGCTAAAGAGGCGTTACTGTTCGGATTCACCAAAGCGAACCGGTGCAATAAGCAAGTAGTGGTTCGGCCTGCGAAATCCGAAC
>DASVNY010000237.1:0-3055 GCA_036383615.1 Chitinophagaceae bacterium | reverse complement strand
GATGTGTGAAGAAGGCACTGTTTCCCTCCCCTCGGGGGAGGGCCAGGGAGGGGCCTATATCTGTGGTGTTGAAGTAGAGAAAATGAGCAAATCAAAATTCAACACGGTCAATCCCGATGATCTTGTTGCTAAATACGGTGCCGACACTTTCCGTATGTATGAAATGTTCCTCGGCCCTGTAGAAATGAGCAAGCCCTGGGACACCAAGGGCATTGAAGGAGTGCATCGTTTCCTGAAAAAATTCTGGCGTCAATTCGCGGATGAAATAAAAGGGTTGATCGTTACTAATGATGAACCAACTGCCGAAGAATTGAAAGTATTGCACAATGCCATCCGCCGTATCGAAAATGATACAGAACGTTTCAGCTTTAATACCGGTGTCAGCAATTTCATGATTGCCACCAATGAGCTTACGGATCTGAAATGCCATAAAAGAAAAATCCTTGAACCGCTATTGATATTGCTTACTCCTTATGCTCCGCATATTGCTGAAGAGCTGTGGAGTATGTTGGGAAATCCAGATAGTATTTTGAATGCATCCTATCCGGTCTTTGAAGAAAAATATGTAAAGGAATCTTCCAAAGCTTATCCCGTAGCTATCAATGGAAAAACAAGAACAGAGTTAACTATTTCTCTTGATGCTACACAAGGAGAGGTTGAGGCATTGGTATTGGCTGATGAGATTGTGAAAAAATGGCTGGAAGGAAAACAACCCAAGAAGATCATCTATGTGAAGAATAAAATGATCAATGTGGTGATATAGCAGAAATTTTTGTGGTAGTGTATTGTCCGATAGCTACCGGGTTTTAGATGTTAGACAGTATTTGGCCCAGTTGCTGGGCCCTCCCACGGCCAGCGCCCTCCCCCTCCACCACCACCATTTCTTATCAAAGAAATACTCTCCTTATCAGCAATATCTGCCGACTTTAACAATGAGAGGATAGTCGTGTAACGGTTCTGGCTGCCACCGCTTAACCGTGGCACGACTTCAATATAGGCCTGATTAATTAATCGTCATAAATATAATATCTCATCTCAAGCAAAACCAAGAGAAAAACACGGAAGAATTACCGTTTTTTTCTGCCAGTAAGACGAGGAAAACCTCTTCTCTATTTCAAACCCGATAGCTATCGGATGCTGCACTATTAATTTTACAAGCGGTGGCTACTCCTACTGTTTTGGTTGTAATTTAAACGCCCAAACTCCTCTTTCATGAAGAAATATCTATTCGTTGCTGTGCTTGTATTTGCACAGTTGCTGGCACAAAGCCAATCAGCTTATTTTTTATCAAATCCATGTTTAACTCCCGATGGCCAAACCGTAGTGTTCAGTTTTGAAGGTGATCTATGGAAAGCCAATGTAAAAGACGGACAGGCATCAAGATTGACGGCCATGGATGGCTATGAAACCAGTCCGCGTGTTTCTCCCGATGGAAAATGGATCGCATTCACCGGCAGACAGTATAACAATGCAGATATTTTTATTATGCCAATAAGCGGTGGTGAAGTAAAGCAGATCACTTATCATAGCAGCGGCGATGAAATGAACAGTTGGAGCTGGGATTCTAAATATATTTATTTCAGCAGTGGTCGCATGGGACAGATATCCGGATATAAAGTTGCGGCTGAAGGCGGCACACCTGTGAGAGTATTCGGCAACTATTTCTTTCTCTATGATCATAACCTGTTTGAACATCCTGCATCAGGTGAAATATTCTTTAATGATACATGGGAGAGCAGCAACCAGGTGCAGCGAAAAAGATACAAGGGCCCATTCAATCCCGATATTCAATCTTATAATATCAAAACAAAACAGTATAAAAAATACACTACGTGGGAAGGAAAAGATTTCGGCGCAACAATAGATAAGAATGGCAATGTCTATTTTATTTCTGATGAAGCCAATGGGGAATATAATTTATATGCCCTGGATAATGGAAAGAAAAAAGCATTGACAAAATTTACTTCTTCTATCAAATCACCGATCGTGAATGCCAATGGTGGTAAAGTGGTGTTTGAAAAAGATTACCAGCTTTGGTTGTATGATACTAAAAGCGATAAAGCTGACAAACTCGATATTTCTATTGTGCGTAATAATGTGTTGCCTAAAGAAAAGGATTTTGAAGTAAAAGGCAATATCAGCTATTTCGATGTTTCACCCGATGGAAAAAAACTGGCTTTTGTATCAAGGGGTGAAGTTTTTGTAAGCGATATTGAAGGAAAATTCATTCAGCAGGTGAAAAGAGGTTCTGCTGAAAGAGTAAAGGAAGTAAAATGGACCAGTGACAATAAAACGTTGTTGTTAAACCAGACATTAGACGGCTATACTAACTGGTACACAATTGCTGCAGATGGCAGCGGCCCTTTAAAACAACTGACAGCTGATAAAAGAAATAATCGTTCTGTTGTCTTAAATAAAGGAAGAACTAAAGCAGTTTACCTGAGCGGAAGGGATGAAGTTCGGATGATCGACCTGAAAACGATGGAGAGCAAAACCATCATCAAAGATGAGATATGGGGTTTTCAAAACAGTGATCCTTCTTTTTCTCCTAATGATGAGTATGTGCTGTTCACGGCTTACCGCAACTTTGAGCAGGATATTCTTATCTATAACATAAAGGAGAACAAATCAACTAATCTTACTAATACCGGCATCACAGAAGCAGGACCTTTGTGGTCATCTGATGGGAAATATATTTTCTTTACCTCGCAACGATTAAGGGCTTCTTATCCATTTGGAATGGCCAATGCAAAAGTGTATCGCCTGCCATTGGAAAAAATTGATGAACCTTACCGCATCGATAAATTCAATGAATTATTTAAAGAGGAGAAAAAGGATACAAGTAAAAAAGCAGCGCCCGTAGCGAAAACAGAACCTGATAACAAGCCGATCAGCATTGATATGGATCTGTTGATGGAAAGAGTGGAGCAGGTAAGCCCTCAATTAGGTGCACAATTCATGCAGGCGCTTTACCAGAAAGGGGAGAAGGTCTCTGTTCTTTATACAAGTAATCATGGTGAGGGAAGGAATGCATTATGGAAAACGGTTATCGAGC
>DASVNY010000236.1:0-3952 GCA_036383615.1 Chitinophagaceae bacterium | reverse complement strand
AAAACGTCTTCCACCACTTTCATCATGGTAGGGCGGTCGATGTTTTCCGCATCCTTAAACTCCTGGAACGCCTCGATAAGATTGATACTTGCCATAACTCTCGGTTTTTGAGCTTCACGCTATGAGCAGGGCCCACAGCCTTTAAAATTTAATTTGAATTTTTGTTGTTTTAATTTGATCGAACGGAATACTATGTTGAATCGTTTCTTTCTTCTTGCCTTTGCCTTTCTCTTCCTCCAGCGTTATTTCTCCTTCAGCCACTGCGATTAACTTACCTTCTTTTTTTGCTCCCTCATTCAGCAGAACCTCTACATGACGGCCTATGTTTTTCTGGTATTGGCGGTGAAGTTTTAGTGGTTCGTCAAGCCCCGGCGATGATACTTCAAGCGAAAAATCGCCGTTGGGGAAAAAACCTGCTTCTTCTAAATCTTTATACAGGCGACGGTTCAGTTGCACCAGTTTTTCAATACTAATGCCCTGGTCGGCATCGATGAACACTTTTACATTATTGGTAGGCTTGATACGGATCTCAACCAGGAAAAAACCTGGTTCGTGGCCGATCATTGCCTCCACTTTCTGTTCCAGAGCCTGTATTTGTGATTCGCTGTTCAAGGGATACAAAAGAAGAAGGGAACGGCCTCGTTCCCTTCTATCGTCTTTTTCCGCTGCAAATGTAAGGTAATTACCCTTTACGAGCCAAATCCGGTGAGAAAGACAGAAAAGCCAGAAGACGGAAAGACCGGAAGCAGAGGTCACTCACTGGCTTTCTGACTTTTCTGACTCCCGGACTTTCGAACTTCCCACCTCTTCTCGGTGAACAGTGAGTTAAAATCGGTGATTAAAAACCCAACCGATTTATCTTTGCCCTATGAAATACATTTTGTTTGCCCTACTGGCCTGGTTCCTTTATCAGCTTGTTTTCAAGTTGGTAATACCGGTATATAAAACCACCCGGCAGATCAAAAAAGGGTTTCGCCAGATGCAGGAGAAGATGAATGAGCAATACCGTCAGCAACAAGGAGCCAATACAAATCAATCTAATCAACAAACTACCCCAAAGCCGAAAGCTCCGGCAGGTGATTATATAGATTTTGAAGAAGTGAAATAATTATTTTTTCCGCTGTGCAAACAGCCATGATAATAACCCCGGCTCGGCAAAAGCAGGATCCCAGCTATTATGATTCGCATCAGGGTATAGAGTGAATTTAACAGAAGCCTTTGCCTTCTTCAATGCCCTTACCATCATTTCAGAATTCTCGGGCAGCACCACGTCATCTTTTGCACCATGAAAAATCCACCATTTTGTTTTTTTCAATTTTGATGCAGTAGCTGGATTGGCCCCGCCACAAATAGGGAAAGCGGCAGCAAACAGACCAGGATCTCTTCTTACTAATTCAAACGTACCCATTCCCCCCATTGACAAACCGCCAATATATACCCGTGATTTGTTAACCGCGTATCCTTTCAAAATTTTATGCAATAGTTCCTGTGCCAGTTTCATCCCGGTTGTTGGTTCGCCATCCGGCATGAAGAAGAACATTCTTTTACCATCTTCTGTCGTTGTTATTTGCACATTGCTCCAGTAACTATTGGCCGGGCATTGTGGAAAGACTATTATCGCCGGATATTTTTTACGGATACTGTCACGCAAAAACAATTTCGCTCCATGCACCAATTGTTTCTCATTATCATTTCCTCTTTCTCCAGCACCATGCAAAAAGAATATCAGTGGGTATTTTTTTGATGCATCATAGTTCTCGGGCAAAAGCACCCGGTAAGGCAATGTATCACTCCCACTAACATACCAATGCTTTTCATAAAGTGACATATCCTGCGCATCAGCACTGATCGCTATCATTAACAACAGTATCCCAATAAGTTTTCTCATGTTTACAGCAATTTAAAGTCAGCCGTTTTCACATCATGGCTATTGGTGCCGATGAATAATTTAAAATCGCCTGGTTCTGCAACAAATTTCAGTTCGCTGTTGTAGAATTTCAGGTCATTGACATTGATAACAAATGAAACGGTTTTCGATTCACCTGCTTTCAGGCTGATCTTTTGAAATTTCTTTAACTCCTTTACTGGTCTTGTAATGCTTGCCACCATATCTCGCAGGTAAAGCTGCACCACTTCTTCTCCATCATAACTACCGGTATTTCTTACTGTGACTGTTGCGGTGATGGTTTCGCTTGCCCGCATGCTTGTTTTGCTAAGCGAAATATCAGAATAAGAGAAGCTGGTATAACTCAACCCATATCCAAACGGATATAACGGTGCATTGGGAACATCCAAAAAGTTTGATTGAAACTTAGGTGAATTGTCAGCAGAGGGGCGACCCGTGTTTTTCATACTATGATAGATCGGCACCTGTCCAACATTTACCGGGAAAGTGGTGCTCAACTTGCCCGAAGGATTGTAATTACCAAACAACACATCAGCAATAGCATTGCCTGCTTCAGTTCCAGCGTGCCATGTCAACAATATGGATGTGGCTAATTCTTTCTCTTCAGGAATCGCTAATGGCCTTCCCGACATCAACACCAGCACCAATGGCTTTCCTGTTTTAGCCAACGCTCTTATCAATTTCTTCTGGCTTTCAGGAACTGAAATATCTGATCGGCTGGCTGCTTCTCCACTCATCTCTGATGCCTCCCCTACTACCGCAACGATCACATCGGCTTTTGCTGCAATATCCAATGCTTCTTTCAGCATTTCATCAGGCGAACGTTTATCGATATCTATTTTTGTTCCGAATACATTCACTTTTTTAGCAAACAATGTATCATCTGAGATATTAGCGCCTTTGGCATAGATCACATTTACAGCGCTTCCTCCAACATTTTTAATTCCGTCAAAGACCGGGATAGATAAATTCTTATCTCCGGACACCGACCATGTTCCCAGCATATTGTTTTTATCATTTGCCAGTGGACCTATCAAAGCGATTGTTCCCGATTTTTTCAACGGCAATGCATTACTGTTATTTTTTAATAACACACAGGAACGGGCAGCGATATCTCTCGCTTCTTTTCTTCTTTGCTCAGTCAATATTTCCTTAGCAGGTTTGGCAAGATCAATATACCTGTAAGGATCATCAAACAAACCCAGCTTATATTTTGCTTCGAGTATTCTTTTGCATGCCTGGTCGATCTGTTGCTGTGTTACTTTTCCTTCCTGCAATGATTTCTTCAATGTTGTCAAAAATCCTTCGCCTACCATATCCATATCCAATCCTGCTCTTAATGCCAACGCAGAAACAGCCTGCAGATCACCCATGCCATGTGCGATCATTTCATTCACCGAAGTATAATCACTCACTACAAAACCTTTGAAACCCCATTGTTTTCTAAGCAGGTCGGTCAGCAACCATTTATTTCCTGTTGCAGGAATTGCATCCACATCATTAAATGAACTCATCACACTTCCCACACCGGCATCAATCGCTGCTTTATAGGGAGGGAGGTATTCGTTATACATTTTTACTTTGCTCATGTCAACCGAATTGTAATCTCTTCCAGCCTCCGGTGCTCCATACAATGCAAAATGTTTAACACATGCCATCAATGTATTGTCCTTGCTCAAATCATTTCCCTGGTAACCTTTCACCATTGCTTTAGCGATCTGTGAACCTAGATATGGATCTTCTCCAGCGCCTTCTGCAATACGCCCCCAGCGTGGATCGCGGGCAATATCAACCATGGGTGAAAAGTTCCAACATAACCCATCCGCTGTTGCTTCAATAGCCGCAATCCTTGCACTTTGCTCGATCAGTGCCATATCCCAACTGCAGGATAATGCCAATGGAATAGGAAAGATTGTTTTATACCCATGAATAATATCAGAACCAAAGATCAATGGGATCTTTAACCGGCTATTGTTCACGGCGATCTCCTGCGCCATTTTAATTTTCTCAACACCGATCACGCCAAACAAACCACCCACCCGCCCT
>DASVNY010000235.1:0-10740 GCA_036383615.1 Chitinophagaceae bacterium | reverse complement strand
GGTACACTTTGCCTGAAATATCCTGTACCCGGATTTCACAATTATCATTTGCAATTGCTTTATAAGGTATGGTCACCGTATTGTTGGCCGGGTTGGGATACACGGACAACAATTTATCCAGCACATCAGCCGTGATCCTTTTTTCCATTTTAAAACCGGGAACCGTGACTTCATCCTGCACATCATCTGTTACTACAAATGTTACCGGCTGTTGAGTGTATGCTTTAACAATACGACCGTTTTGTTTTGCAGGCAACCACTTTGGTCCGAGTTTGAGTATGCGGATCACTTCTTCTTCCATGCCGTAGCCATGGTTCGTTAGCGGTTTAAGATCACTGATAAATCCTTCCTCATTTACAATAAACTGGATATTTACTTTATAAGTTCCAACAGGAGCTCCATGCTCTACAGGAACGGCGGCATTCAGATTTTTGACCAGATATTTTTGCCATCCTTCCTGTCCACCTGGAAATAAGGGAGCTTCTTCTACTTTGGAAAAGATCTTTTCACCTTCTGCTTTTTTGGGTGTTGCATATCCAGCCACCACTACCTCTTTAAGGCTATTGTCAGCAACTATTTTTTCTTCTTTTATTTCACCTAATGGTTTGCCTTCTACTTTTTTGGGTGTTGCATATCCAGCTACCACCACCTCTTTAAGGTTATTGTCAGCAACTATTCTCTCTTCTTTTATTTCTCCTAATGGCTTACCTTCTACAATGACGGCATCCTGTATTTTAGTAACGATCTCGATCACTCCGTTTTTTGCTGCGTCCCCATATTTTACAATGCCTGACTTGTCTTTAATCACAGTTATTGATTTGATAGAGTTGGGGCTTATTTTATCTAATACAATCTTTACATCCCCGGTCTGTATTTTGTTATCAATCACCACTAAAGGTGAGTTGGTAAACATGTCTCCCTTTGGAATTACCATTGGGATCTCTTTAATTTTTTCCTCTTTTAGCTTACTGCCAGTGACAACTTTTACTGGCTTTGGCACAGTGTCTGCCGGTTGAGCCAGTTGACCGATAAATTGTACATTCTTCTCTCCAGGATTGTCAGCTCCCGGCAGTTGTTTATAACTGAAGGCAAATAAGATCGCAACAATAGCGATCAATGGCAGCACCATTATTTTCCTGAAATAACGATACTTTGGTTGTTTAGATAAAGTGATCATGGCTATACGTCTTTTTATCTGGTTATGGAAAAAAGGGTTGACAAGAAATTGTTTGGTATGTAATGCCTGCATTAATAAAAGCTCTGCATAATTCCATTCTTCGTTTTTTGTTACGGCAGCTTCGTCAGCAAGGAATTCATGAATAGTGCGCAGCTCTTTTTTTAATAAATGAAAGAAAGGATTGATCCAGAAAATGGCTGTCAATAATTCGGTGAAGAGGACATCAATACTATGTTTTTGTTTTATATGGAACAGCTCATGCCGGAATATCTGTTGTCCTTTGTCCGAATCAAGCGTTGTTTCCTTGTTCCAAAATAGCCAGCGGAAGAAAGAAAAAGGAGTGCCGGGCTCGCCAGTATTGATAAAGAGAATATCATCCAGTCTTTCAACCGGATTATTTTTCCTGATCCGGTTTAATTTTATGAATGAATGAGCAATTCTAACTATAAGGACAATACATAAAGTGAAGTAAATTGTATATAAAAGCTCAGTGCCTGTAAGTCCTGTGCTTGCTTTTTCACCTGCTACGACTGTTACATCATACCCCGTTGAAACGAATGAATACAACAAAGGGGATGCGGATGCTTGTTCTGCTGTAAAATAAATCGGGATATTCAGAAAAGGAACGATCACTGCTATAAAAGCAGATGCCAGCAGGTAATAGCGATTATACAAATGAAACTGTTTGTTACGCAAAAAGAAATGATAATAGCCATATAGTAACCCGGAGGCTGCTATCATTTGGAGTAAATAGGAGATGAGGCTGCTCATTTTTTCTGGCTTTTGATTTTTTGAATAAGCGTTTCCAACTCTTCTAAGGAAATATTATTCTCTTTTACAAGAAAAGACACGACATTGCTGAATGATCCTTCGAAATAACCTTTTACCAGTTGCTTCATGCTGCGTTTGGAATAATCCTCCTTGCTCACAAGCGGGTAATACTGGTGCTGGCGCCCAATGGCATTAATGGCAACAAATTCTTTTTCTACTAATATTTTCAACAAGGTGGCCACTGTATTTTGATGCGGTTTGGGATTAGGCATCGAGTCAACAATTTCCCTGAGAAATGATTTATCGGCCTTCCATAAGGCCTGCATCACTTGTTCTTCTGCTTTTGTTAGCGTTTTCATGTTTTGCTGATTACGTGACCGAAGCTATAACTAATTTTTTAGTTCAACAACTAAATTTTTAGTTTATCGAAATTTTTACCCTTTCTTAGCCGTGTTTGCTTTATTTTGCAGCAAACCCATAGAGAATGTCAGAACCCATTATTCAGCTTAGTCATGTTAATATTTACCAGGGTGATAATCTTATTCTGCAGGATGTAAATCTTACGGTCAATAAAGGTGAATTTGTGTATCTCGTGGGTAAGACCGGCACCGGCAAATCAAGTCTTTTGAAAACTTTATATGGAGAACTGACATTGAGAGAAGGTAGTGGGGAAGTGGCAGGGTTTAACTTAAAGGGTCTCGACTGGAAAAAAGTTCCTTACCTGCGTCGTAATCTCGGCGTGGTCTTCCAGGATTTTCAATTGCTCACCGATAGAAACGTCAATAATAACCTCAAGTTTGTATTGCGAGCTACAGGCTGGACAGACGAAAAGCTGATGGATGAGAAGATAGCCGATGTTCTTGATAAAGTAGGATTGAAAGCAAAAGGTTTTAAAATGCCTTTTGAATTGAGCGGTGGCGAGCAGCAAAGAGTGGATATCGCAAGAGCTTTGCTCAATTCTCCCAAACTGATACTGGCTGATGAGCCGACCGGTAATCTTGATCCGGAAACATCAGACGAGATCATGAATCTCTTATTTAATATCTGCAAAGAAGATCACACCACAATTGTAATGGCATCACATGACTATATCGTGGTGCAGAAATACCCCGCAAGAATGATCCGCACAGAAAGAGGCAGGGTGATCGACAACGCTAGTATAACCACTGAATAAGCTGGCGTGTATTCTTTTCGTTATTATAAGTGTCTTCCAATAATCTTTTTCGCAATTGTATTTCTTCCATACCGAAAGGCTGGTGATATAGCTGCATAATAATAGAAGCGATCGCATTGGCGTTAGCTCCCACATGGCAGGCAGCTTCCAACCCGGTTCCTTTTACCATAGGATCATTTACCACACAATGCCTGCCCTGAAACAATGCATGTAACAACTTTAACCGGATGCCAGTGATATTTTCATTGAAGCAGGGTAGCACATTGATTTGTGCTTTCCGAACCAGGTCGTTGAGCTCTGCATCGGTAGGATTAGCAACAAGACAGGTATGCTGGCAGAGTTGAGCGATCTTTTGCAATCGTTTTGAGGGATTTTTCCCGGCAATTACAAATGGTTTTCTCACTTTCATGAATACATTATGCATTAGCCACAGGGCCGCTTTTTCATTTTCAATTACGGACAAATTTCCATGATATAAACAGAGATTACCAATACCTTCTTCACTGCTAACCTGCTGCCAGGAAGGAAATGTGGGGAGGAATTTAACTTGCGGCAACTGGTAATTGTGCTGCAAGAACCCTATGTCCTCATGAGATACGCATGCATAAGTGCAGTCACCGGGTAACTGCCGGTTATACTTTTTTAAAAGACGGCTTTCTCTCAGGAAGTAAAATTTTTTGAGTAAGGAAGTCTCCGCTTTGGCCAGTTCCTTATAATAGATGCTCTCTTCATTATGTAATCGTACTACGACCTTTCTTTCTGCTAAATTGAGTTGAGGAAGTATGCCCGTGCAATGAATGCCTTCCAGGAGAACAGGAAGTTTATCTTTTTGCAGGTTATTGACTAACTCTTCATTAATGCGGGAAGCGACTATATAAGGAAGTTTGGAGGAAAGTCCTTTTGTGCCTGTTTTTCTTTCATAAACATGAATGCTTTCACAAAACTGGTTCAGTTCATTGGGGGTGCCTCTTTCATTGTAGCTGAAATAATGGAGGTGAACACCGATCCCTGCTTTTTTTAACATCATGATGCGATTCATCATATCAATGGCGCCTCCATAATCTGCCGGCCAGGGCACATCCAAACAAACAATATGTAATTGACGACTCAAGATGTAAACAAGGATTGATAAAAGGATAATAATTTTTTTTCCTCTTTTTGCCAGTTTAGTTCTTCTCTTGCTTTAAGACAGTTTTCCCGAAACCTTTGGTATAAAACATCATCCGCTATTAATTTGTTCAATGCTTCGGCGATTCTTTTTGGCTCGAGGCCATCAATTAACAAGGCTACTTCGAACTGTTGGTTGATCTTCTGGTATTCGGGATAATTCATGGTAACCTGCGGCAAACCGGCATGTATATAATCAAAGAATTTATTGGGCAACGCGAAGTATTGGTTCAATCCCTCATTTTCTGCAATAGCAACACCGATATAAGCCTGTTGTGAAAAATTCCACAGATCAGCAGGTGATAGCATACCTTTTAATTCGATCTTACTGGCTACAGGATATTGCCTGATCAGTTCTTTTAGTTGGGGCATAAAATTGCCATCACCACAAATAATTAATCGTGCATTTACCCATTGCATGGCAGGGATCAAATATTCAAATCCTCTTGCTTCATTGACCGCTCCCTGGTATAAGATGAATTTGTCTGTTGGCCCGGTAGTATGTAATGGCCGGAGACGAGGCACATTTCTTATCGTTTGAAAATTTACGCCATAGCGTTTATTGAATTCTTCGGCGATGCTTTCGCTAACCGTGTAACCATGCCGGTATTGTGGAACCACATGTTGCTCGATCCTTGTCCACATTTTTTTGATCCGTGGCCGGGTAACCACTTCTTTTAGTTCCGTAAATAATTCATGCGCATCATAAATACGCGGTATCTTCTTCCATTTAGAAACACGAAGGCAGGGTAGGATCGTATCAAGGTCAATAGCACATATAGCATCCGTCTTTTGAAATAATAAATAGAAAAAAAGACGTGTGTTATACTCGGCATAAAAAAACTTACCCTTTTTAAACCAGCAGCGCAGTCTTTTTTGCCTGTATTTTTCTTGTTTCAGTGGGGGAGAATCTTTCTTTGTAAAGCCTACCAGTGTAATCTCGTATCCATTTTCTGCCAATGTGCTGCAGATGCGATTCATTCGCTGATCGTAGGACAGATCATTGGTAACAGTGAAAAAGATTTTTTTCAAGCGATGCAGTTTGGATTTGTAAGCTTATCGCAAAGAAACGGAATTGTAAATTCTTTCTATCAGTTCAACCGTTTTTAATCCATCAGTTGCATGGGTAAAAGGGTGGTTGTTATTTTGCAGTGCCAGCAGCATATTCTCATATACTTTATCATGGTTGCTCATCGAGCCTTTATAAAAACCATAATCATTAGCCGAACCCGGGGTAGGGATACTCAACTCAAAGCCATCCGTTAATTGATATTCTATTTTATTCATGTACTCGCCACCGATCCGGATGCTTCCATTTTCCGTTATTAGCGAAAGCGACACCTCCATGTTCTTCTGAAAACTATTGAGTGACCAGTTCAGTCCGCCAAGCATCCCGTTTTTCATTTGTAAGGAGACAACGCCGCTGTCTTCAAAGTCAATGATGCGCTGGTGAGCGATATTTTTTCTAAATCCTGAGATATCTTCAACATCACCCAATAGCCATAGCATCGCATCAATATAATGGCTGAATTGTGTATAGAGCGTGCCGCCGTCCAGCTCCTTCGTTCCTTTCCAGGAATTCTCATAATATGGCGCGGGCCTGTTCCAAAAACAGTTAAGCTGGAAACTGTATAGTTTCCCCAGGCGATCTTCATCGATGAGTTTCTTTAAAGCCACCAATGAGGGATTATACCTTGTGGACTTCACCACAAACAGTTTCCTGTTGTTCTTTTGAGCAACTTCCATCATTCGTTTAGCATCTGCAGAAGAAATGGAAAGAGGCTTTTCGCAGAGCACATGAATGCCTGCTTCCAGGGCTTTAATGGAATGTTCTGCGTGTAAACCATTGGGAGTGCAGATCGCCAGCAGATCAACCTCTTCTTTTAATAACTCATCAATGCTATAGAATGCTTTTGCTGTATATTGAGCCGCTAACTGATTGGCTTTATCGGGAATGATATCACAGACAGCAACCAACTGTCCCTGCTTAGCTGCTTCTGCTGCATGACGTGGAGCAATTTTGCCACAACCAATAATGCCAAATCGTAATGATGAACTCATAAAGTTCAAATATACCACGAGAACTTCAAGGGTCGAGCGGTTTAAGACGTTTAATGGGCTTCGGGCCTACTTCGATATTCCTTAGTTCATCTGTTCGTCTGTTCCTCTGTTCTTACTGCCCCATCATACCACCGTCCATTCCCTCACCTTGCTGGCGGTTATTCTTTCTTTTGAAAAGGCTTGCATCAAATTTTCCAAATCTCCAGTTGAAGTTGATACGCACAATTTGCGGATCACGACGACGAAATACATCTTGTATAACAAGCGGAGATTCCGAGTGAACGTCCTGTACTCTTGTCCTGAAGATGTCATTAATATTGAGTGAAACAGAAGCTTGTTTGTTTTTCAGGAAATCATAACGGAAAGCGAAGTCAACTCCATAAACAGGGCGCACAAATCCCTGCGCCGTGTTGCCGCCTCCGCCAAACATAGGACCACCCATGCCACCGCCACGACCACCGCCACTTCCACCGGGAGGAAGAATAGTTTTAGACTGGTAATCGGCGGATAACTGGAGACTAAAATTCTTTGGCAATTTGAAACTGTTATTCACCTTGGCAAACCAGCTTGCAAACTGATCCTGTTCCTGCACAGAAGGATCGTCAACATTGATCTTAGAAGTAAACAGGTTAAAGTTTGTTGTCAGGTCCCACCATTTCGTCACTTTGTTTTTCACGATCGCTTCAAAGCCTGTAACATAACTCGAGTTCGCATTAATATAAGTGTTGGTAACCTGCTTATCGGTTGGATTTATTTTTTCCTGGAAACGGGTGATCAGGTTATTCGTATTCTTATAATAAAGCGATAACAGGATATTGTCTTTGTTCTTAAAGGTTTTCATATAAGAAACCTCTATAGAGTTTGTAAACTCCGGCTCCAAACCCGGATTACCCATGCTTGGATTGAGATAATCAGAAGAATCAATGAATGGTGATAGTTGCCAGAAATTAGGGCGGTTGATCCGTCTTGAATAATTCAATTGAAGTTCCTGTTCATTCTTTAATTTCTGGTTCAGGAAAACACTGGGGAAAAAGCTGATGGGGAAATCAATATCGAAATTCTCCGATGTTTTGGTCAATTCACCTTCATACTTTGAACTTTCGGCTCTTAAACCCAACTGGTAGCTGAAGTTCTTGATGCGATTGCTGAATGTAGTATAAGCAGCAAGCACCCGGTCCTTACTTTTATACACAACATCAGATGTAGCTGGCAGCACTATGTCGCCATTACTATTAATACTATAAAATGAGTTGGCGCTATTGTTCTCGTTAAAAGCTGCTCTTATACCTAATTCGAATTTTGAGTTTTCTCCCAATGGGTTTACATAATCCGATTGTAAGATCAGACTCTTATTACGTCCCTGGGTTACCTGTTTCTGTGCCAGGTGTTTGCTGATCGTTGTGTAATCATCCTCGTAGTCATCAGTTGTCAGGAAGGTGTTATTATCATTTTTACGACGATTGAATGTAAGATCAGCTGTTAATTCCTGGCCGGCTTTTGGGAAATTATGCTTTAAGCCGAGAGTTGTACCGAGGTTGCGGAATTCAC
Organism: Chitinophagaceae bacterium; assembly: GCA_036383615.1. GTDB lineage: Bacteria > Bacteroidota > Bacteroidia > Chitinophagales > Chitinophagaceae > CADEDV01. The sequence goes on along the minus strand of DASVNY010000235.1, from coordinate 2,842 downwards.
CCTTTGTTCTTGTCATTCTTTGACGATAGGCCGCGGTAGAAAAATCTTCAAGAGTATCTGTATAAATACTACTTGTGCTGTTTGGTTTGAATTGACCACGACCCAGGTTAACCGTAGCCGATAAAGTTGTACGGTTGCTGATAAAATAGTCAAAACCCGCACGACCAAAACCAAAACCTGCATTCATTGTACTACGATCACGCTGTAAATTGAGTGTATCAGGATTGGTATATAAATATCTTTGCTCGGTAGTGCCTGTGCCAATTGATTTACGTTGATTATAGTTGGCGCTTACAAATACATTTATCTTGTTTTGACGAAGATTGATATCGCCACCTAATCCCACTTTTGCACGTGAATCGATATTAGCTCTCAAACCACCATTATATCCCACTTTCCTGTTTTTCTTCAGCACTACGTTTAAAATCCCGGCGGTACCACCAGATGCATCAAATTTCGCGGAAGGGTTAGTAATGATCTCAACACTTTCGATAGCATCGGCAGGTATCTGGTCCAATTGCATAGTAGTGGGGCGACCATCAACAAATATCTGGGGAGTGTTATTTCTCAGTGAAACATTGCCATCAATGTCAACATTCAATGAAGGAACGTTGCGCATTACATCCACTGCAGTTCCGCCAGCGGATACGATATTCTTTTCAACATTGAAGATCTTACGGTCAATACCTAATTGCAAGCCGGGTTTAGATGCAGAAACCGTAACGCCGGTCAACACCTGTTCTTCAATCTCTACTTTCACATTACCGAGATCTTTGTCAAGCGCATTCATCATGGCACTCATATCTCCGCCTTTTTTCAGGTCGAAGGACACATTTTGAGTAAACTCTTTATAACCGATGATGGAGATCTTGAGTTTGGAAGGACCCATGACAGGGACATTTTCAAGACTAAAATCACCATTGGCTTTTGTCAGCATTCCGGCTACAACCACTTCTTTCCGGGTTTTGGTAACGGTATCCATCCGGGTCTGTATAAGCTGAACAGAAGCGTATTCAATAGGCTTTCCGGATTTGGCCTCCACCACTTTCCCATAAAAGCGACCTGCGGGCATTTGTCCGCCACCACGATTACCCCCGCCACCTGGTTGTGAAAAAGCTATAAAAGACAGGAGGACAAGGGATAAGGCCAAAATCAGTTTTCTCATGAATAAAAATTTAGGAATTAGACGTGCAAAGGTGCCGGAACTTGTTGACAATGCCCTGACAATTTGGGCAAATGCGTTCAATTAGTACCAATGGAAAATAGGGTGGTTCATTAGTTGTCAGGAGGTAAGAACGGCAATCAGTAGTTGAAAAAGACCAACAATAAATCCAATAACAATAGCGCTTATTGAACTACTCCTGAGTTCCTTTGCCATGCCCTGCCTGACCATTTTTTCCATTTTCTCTGCCGAGAAGGAAGATATCTTTTGAGCAATGAGTTGTTCCGGGTCAAATTCTGCTTTCAGGTTGCCCGCAAACTCCGTCATCACTTGCGGAAACAAAACCTGGAGTTCCTGCATAAAAAGTGCTTTAAGGCTATTGATCGTTTTATCACCAATGAATGCGCTGATAAAAGGCATTTGAGCGCTAAGTTTAACCCGCAGGAAATCGTCAACATGTTTTTCGATCATGGGTATGATCTTTTGCAGGTTGGAAGGGTCACTGATCTTTTGTTCGATACTATTGAAAGAAACAAACTCCGTACTGACAAGCTTCCCTACTCGTTCTGCGAATTGTTGTTGTCGTTTGGGATAAACTCCCTGGAACTTTATGCCCAATATGCTGATGGGTTTTTGTGGATGAAAGATCATTTTGATCATGATCCAATTAGTCAACCATCCTATGAATGCAGAAATAAAAGGAATAAGAAGAAGCCAGTAATTCATTATTAAGATTATAAAAAGAAACCCATCCCGCCTGAGACGAGATGGGGCTAAATGCTGGGTGGATGACCGGGTTCGAACCGGCGACCCTCAGAACCACAATCTGATGCTCTAACCAACTGAGCTACAACCACCGTTTTGGGACAGCAAAAGTAAGTAAAATGAGTTTTCATAAAAAATTATGTCCACTGTATTTTGATACTTTCTTAGTCGGCTTCGAGCTAGGGGCTATGAGCCGTGAGCCGTGAGCTTTGAACTTTGAACCCTTTAGTTGTAATTGCGCAATCGAAGTCTCGCAGCTCGTGGCCCGAAGCTCATAGCTCATGGCTCATAGCTTTACTTTCCGCTTATCAAAATCCTCTGTTAAAAGGAGTTAAAGGCAAGAAATCCTCCTTTTTTGCGTTATTTTTACGCTATGCGAAAAGCATTAAAATATCTGACAAATATGAAAAGACTACCGATCGTAGTGATGTTTGCATTGACGGGTTCATTTTTAGCGTTCCGCTCTATCGAAAACATCAATATTGAAAAAGACCCTCCGGGCAAGTATGAACAAATTTTGAAACTGGTAGGCGATATGCTCAGCCAGGCGCACTTCAGCCCACAGGATGTGAATGATGCCTTCTCCAAAAAAATATTCAACAAGTTTATCAGCGACCTCGATCCTGAAAAAACAATGTACCTGCAATCTGATATGGAGCAGTTACGCAAAAAGTTTGAGAGCAGGATAGATGATGAGATCAAAGGAGCTGATGTAGAATTCTTCCTGGCTGCCGGCAAAGTGTTCAATAGCCGGATGGAAGAAGCCTCCGTGATGGTGGCCGACATACTTTCCAAACCTTTTGATTTTTCGGTTGATGAAGATGTGGTGCTGGATGGTGACAAACTGGATTATCCCGCAACAGATGCTGAAAGAAAAGAAAGATGGAGAAAGAAACTCAAATACATGGTGCTTGA
>DASVNY010000234.1:0-4881 GCA_036383615.1 Chitinophagaceae bacterium | reverse complement strand
AAGGAACTGAAGCCAAAACTGAAAGCTGTTGAGCCCGATGAGGTATATTATTATGGAACGGGCTGTGCCAATCCTGCTAACGCGAAATCGGTGAAGAAAGCTATTAAAAAAGTATTCCCGATGGCTTCGGTAGATGTAACGCATGACCTGATGGCCGCCGCCCGTGCTTTATGTGGAAGAAATAAAGGTGTCGCCTGCATTCTCGGCACCGGTTCCAACTCTTGCTATTACGATGGAAAAAAGATAGTAAAGAACAGCCCGGGTCTTGGTTATGTGTTGGGTGATGAAGGAAGCGGCGCCTACCTGGGCAAAAAAGTAATACAGTATTATCTCTATGGCACATTCGATGAAGAGCTGCGGGGCCGGTTTGATCTTACTTATACAACCAATACAGCCGAGATTCTCGAAAGCGTTTATAAAAAGCCGTTACCCAATCGCTACCTGGCTGGATTTACCCGTTTCCTGGCCGATAACCGCGGGCATTACATGATAGAAAATATTATCGAGGACGGTTTAAATGATTTTTTCTTCAATCATTTATGCAAATACCGGGAAACATGGACCATGCCCATTAGTTTTGCCGGCAGCGTAGCATTTGGTTTTAAGGATGTGTTGCAGCAACTTTGCGACAGTTATGAATTTGAGCTGGGAAAAGTGATGAAGAATCCCATGCCCGGTTTGGTGGAGTATCATAGTTAAAAGAGATCTATGGCATTTGAAAAAATTACAGAACAGTCAAGTCACTACCGGCATCTTGAAAAGATGTCGCCGGGTGAACTGTTAGTGAATATTAATAAGGAAGACAAAACGGTACCGGCAGCGGTTGAAAAAGCTATTCCCCAAATAGAAAAGCTGGTAGAAGCCGTTAGCGATAAAATGCTGATGGGCGGAAGATTGTTTTACATCGGCGCCGGCACAAGCGGTCGTCTCGCCGTGGTTGACGCAAGCGAATGTCCTCCAACCTATGGTGTGCCGCCCGGTTTGGTGATAGCGATCATTGCCGGTGGTGATAAAGCCATTACAACCGCGGTCGAATTTGCAGAAGATGACAGGGAACAGGGCTGGAAAGATCTGCAGGCATTTGATGTAAGCGATAAAGATGTAGTGATAGGAATCGCGGCCAGCGGCACCACACCTTATGTGATCGCTGCTTTGGATGAATGCAGAAAAAGAGGCATCATAACCGGTAGCATATCCTGCAATCCTGATTCACCCGTTAGCGCTGCTGCTGATTTTCCTATTGAAGTGGTGGTAGGACCTGAATTTGTTACGGGCAGTACAAGAATGAAAAGCGGAACAGCACAAAAGCTGGTATTAAATATGATCTCTACTTCTGCCATGATCCAATTAGGAAGAGTAGAGGATAATAAAATGGTGAACATGCAACTAACAAACGATAAGTTGGTTGATCGTGGCACCAAGATGTTGATGGAAAGAATAAAGCTTAATGACTACGAAACCGCCAAAGGACTTCTATTAAAATACGGCAGCGTAAAAAAAGCTGCAGAATCATTTGCCAAATAATTTGATTATTGCCATTGGGGCTGTATATTGTGCCACTGATTCAAAGTGGCCAATCACTTATCACATATCACCCCTTCTGTAGCTGTTACTTTCACAGCTACAACGATTACGACAACGATCCGCTAACAGCGGAAAGTATTACCATATCATAACACGGGCGAAATGCTGCACTAAGACAAGGATGCTTATGTTCAGTATTCTTTTTACTTATCAAATCAACATACATGCAGGTTTTAAAATTCGGGGGCACTTCTGTTGCCAATGCGGAGAATATCAATAAAGTCGTTTCGATCATTAAAAATAAAAAAGACAAAACTGTTGTCGTTGTTTCGGCGTTAGGAGGTGTTACTGATCTCTTGTTAAATGCAGCAACTTTAGCGGCAGATGGAGATGAAGATTATAAATCAAAGCTGGCGGTTATAGAGCAACGTCATCTTGAAGCGGTCAAACAACTTATTCCTGTTGCTCAGCAAAGCCAATTGCTGAGCCTGGTAAAAAAGAGTTGCAATGAAATTGAGGATATCTGCAACGGTATCTTTTTATTGGGAGAAATAACTCCCCGCTCAAAAGACAGGATCGGTAGTTATGGAGAATGGCTTTCTTCGCAGATCATATCAGCTAAATTAAAAGTGGAAGGAGTAATCAATGAATGGAAGGATGCCAGAGAATTGATCGAGACCAATGCAGCTTTTACCGCCGCTGAAGTGGATTTTAAAGCTACTAATAAAAAGGTCAATGAATATTTTTCAGGATCAGGGGCCTCTTTATTTATTGTTCCCGGTTTTATAGCATCAACCAGCAGTGGCATAACAACTACATTAGGACGTGGTGGCTCTGATTATACTGCAGCCATTATCGCTGCCGCGCTCAATGCAGAAGTGCTGGAGATATGGACCGACGTAAGTGGTATGATGACCGCTGATCCGCGACTCACCGCTAATGCCCGTATCATTCCGCATATTTCTTACCAGGAAGCAATGGAGCTTTCTCATTTTGGTGCAAAAGTTATTTATCCTCCTACCATACAACCAGTAATGGGAAAAAACATCCCGGTATGGATCAAGAATAGTTTTGCTCCCGCTGATGAAGGAACATTGGTTGAATCGGTGGCTACAAAGAATGGCAATATCGTTAGAGGAATTTCCAGTATCAATAATATAACCTTGTTAAGCCTTGAAGGAAGTGGTATGATCGGCATACCAGGTTTTTCAAAAAGATTATTTGAGGCATTAAGTAATGAAAAGATCAATGTTATCCTGATCACGCAAAGTTCGTCTGAACATTCAATATGTGTGGGTATCGAAGCATCATCAAGCACCAAAGCCAAACAGGTTATTGATGCTGCTTTTGCAAACGAGATCACTCTGCAAAAAGTGGAGCCATTAAAAATTGAAGATGACCTGTCTATTGTGGCGCTGGTGGGAGAGAACATGAAAAGCCATCCCGGTATCAGCGGCCGGATGTTTGGCGCTCTGGGTAAGAATGGAATAAATATCCGGGCCATTGCCCAGGGTTCTTCCGAGAAGAATATATCTGCAGTCATTGCAACAAAAGATGTTCGCAAAGCGATCAACGTTTTGCACGAAGAATTTTTCGAGACTACCTATAAACAGGTCAACCTGTTTGTGGTAGGCACAGGAAATGTGGGGGCTAAATTCCTCGGTCAATTGCAGCAACAATTAAATTACTTGCAGCAGCAAATGAAACTCCAGGTTAGATTGGTGGGTCTTGCCAATAGCCGGAAAATGTTGTTGGATGATGAAGGCATAGACCTGAATTCCTGGAAAGAAAAATTAAACGATGCTCCTGCTGCCGATCTGCAGGGATTTGTTGACAGCATCATCAGCCGCAATCTTCGCAATTCCCTTTTTGTTGATATTACAGCTAATGACAAAGTAGCGGCAGTGTATGAACAATTGCTTACAAAAAGTATTTCTGTCGTGGCTTGTAACAAAGTAGCAGCCTCTTCAGCCTATAGCAATTATACAAAACTCAAGAACCTGGCACGGGAATATAGCTGCCAGTATCTTTTTGAAACAAATGTAGGTGCAGGCTTGCCTGTCATAGCCACATTAAATGACCTGGTGAACAGCGGCGATAGAGTGCATAGAATGCAGGCAGTATTAAGCGGCACATTAAATTTTGTATTTAATAATTATGATGGTAGCCGGAAATTTGCCGAAGTGGTTAAGCAGGCACAGGATGAAGGTTACACCGAGCCTGATCCAAGACTCGATCTTGGAGGAGTGGATGTGATGCGAAAAATAATGATACTGGCAAGGGAGTCGGGAGAGAAGATCGAAATGGAAGATATCGCCAACAATTCTTTTATGCCAGCGGCTTGTATGCAAGGAACAGTAGATGATTTCTATAAAGAAATGGCGAATCATGAAGACCATTTTAAAGCATTACTTGAAAAAGCCAACCAGGCGGGATGTAAGCTGAAATTTGTTGCTTCATTTGATAATGGTAAAGCGGCTGTTGGGCTACAACATATTGATCCAAAGCATGACCTTTATCATTTATATGGAAAGGATAATGTGGTGTTGTTTTATACAGACAGGTATAAAGATCAGCCACTGGTTGTAAAAGGCGCAGGAGCAGGGGCGGATGTAACAGCAAGCGGTGTTTTTGCAGATATTATGAGAGCAGGGAGGTGAAAGCAGAATGTAGAATAATAAATGTAAAATAAGGAATGTAAAAGTTTTGCCAGTTTCGAAATTTATAAGATCATTCAAACTAAGTAAATAGATAAGCTTGGAAAAGGAAATAAACAAAACTCAGCCGGGCTCTTCCCAGTCCTCTTCCTTGGGGGGAGTTAGAGGGGGCCAGATAATAATTAAATCACCGGCCACCGTCGCCAATCTTGTTTGCGGGTTTGATATTCTCGGTATGGCCCTGGATGAGCCGTATGATGTGATGGAGCTTTCATTGCTGGACGAACCTACAGTGATCATAAAGAATGAAGACAGTTTTGGTCTTCCTACGGAACCGGAGAAAAATGTAGCAGGAGTTGTGTTGTTATCGATAATGGAGAAGCTGGGCAATAACATTGGCTTTTCATTGTCCATTAACAAGCATATCAAACCCGGAAGTGGTTTGGGTTCAAGTGCAGCAAGTGCTGCCGGTGCTGCTGTAGCGGCCAGTCATTTGTTGGGAAATGTTTTTTCCAATGAAGAGCTGATACAATTCGCCATGAATGGAGAAAAGCTGGCATCAGGCGTTAAACATGCTGATAATATTACGCCTTGTATCAATGGAGGTGTTACATTAATTCGCTCTATTCATCCACTCGATGTAGTTCCACTTGCAGCTCCTGATCTGTTTGTCACTGTTGTGCATCCGCAAATAGAAGTA
>DASVNY010000233.1:0-5803 GCA_036383615.1 Chitinophagaceae bacterium | reverse complement strand
CTTCTGCAGCGAAAGTTTATGATGCTGCCGCAACGATCAAAGGTCTTGCTGGTTGGTGGACCGAAGAAGTGAGCGGCGAAGAAAAGATAGGCGGAAAAATAAAATTCAGCTTCCGGTCATTGACAGGAGCTCTGCTCGGCGAAATGACAATGGAAGTAAAAAAGCTTGATGCTGGTAAAGAAGTTCGCTGGCGTTGCGTAGAAGGACCGGAAGAATGGATCGGGACAGACATAACTTTCGAATTATCCCAGCAGGATGACCAGGTCATTCTCATCTTTGGTCACCGAAACTGGAAAGAGCCCATTGAATTTATGGCGCATTGCAGTATGAAATGGGCGGTGTTTCTTTTAAGTCTTCGGGAATATGTAGAAACAGGAAAAGGCAAACCTTCGCCGCATGATCTGAAGATCGATAACTGGAATTGATTCTGATACAAAAAAGCTTCACTCTGAAAGGGTTCTTCGGACAAAATTCACAAAGAGTGCAGGGCTGAGAAATCAGCCCAATTTTTGCTGTATCTTTTACACTGCAATACTTCTTCGGCACCTATCAAACCTTTTGTTATGAGAACTTTTATCGCGATTGCCTGCTTGTCGTTCTTTTTTGCCTGTAACAGCAACAGGACAAAATCAATATCATCCACAAACTTGACCGGCCTGAAAAAGGGCGATATTATTTCATGCGGCCCGCAGGAGGGTGAACTTTTTGGTAAGGTGTCGTTTGATGCGACAGTGCCGGCTGCATCACAAAAAGACTTTAATACCGCAGTTGCACTGCTTCATTCCTTTGAATATGATGAAGCCGAAAAAATGTTCGCGAAGGTCATTGATGAAGCGCCGGATTGCGCAATGGCTTATTGGGGAGTGGCTATGAGTAATTTTCATCCGCTCTGGGCGCCGCCATTGAAGGATGAATTACAAAAAGGATTAGAGGCAATTGAAATAGCCCGGAAGATGAAGGACAAAACAAAACGTGAATCAGATTATATCGAAGCGCTGGCAGCGTTTTACGAACAGGCCAATGAAACCGATCATCGCAGTCGTGTATTGAAATTTGAAAAGGCTATGGAGTCGATCTATAATTCCTACCCGGAAGATAAAGAGGCCCCGGTATTTTATGCACTGGCCCTGAGTGCAGCCATTGATCCCACCGACAAAACATATAGCCGCCAGCAAAAGGCATTTGAAATATTAGAACCTATTTTTGAAAAGGAGCCATTACATCCAGGCGTTGCACACTATATCATTCATAACATGGATTATCCCGGCATTGCAGAAAAAGCGCTTACTGCTGCAAAAAAATATGCAAGCATTGCACCCGCCTCCGCACATGCGCAACATATGCCCTCCCATATTTTTATCCGGCTGGGATTATGGGATGAGTCTATTCAATCCAATCTTGTTTCAGTATCCTCCGCGCAATGTTATGCTGAAAAAGCAAAGATCAAAGGTCATTGGGATGAAGAATTACATGGCCTCGATTACCTGGTGTATGGATACCTGCAGAAGAACGACGAGGAAGCTGCCAGGCGGCGGCTCGATTACCTGAAAACAATTACAGAAGTATCGCCTGCTAATTTCAAAGTAGCTTACGCCTATGCTGCGATCCCGGCCCGTTTTGCATTGGAAAGAAAAGATTGGAAAATGGCGGCGTCATTGGAGCTGACTCCTTCCAGTTTTCCCTGGAAACAATTTCCCTGGCAGGAAGCGATCATTCATTTTGCCCGCGCATTGGGAAATGTTCATTTGAATAAACTGGATGAGGCTGCAAAAGAACTTGAGCAATTAAGATCGTTGCAACAGGTTTTGAGTACACAAAAAAACAAAGCGGCTGAAGCCAATCATGTAGATGTGCAAATAAAAGCAGCCGAAGCATGGATAGCATTCAAAAAAGGAAATAAAGAAAAAGCCAAAGAACTGATGATAGCAGCGGCAGATAAAGAAGACGCCATGGAAAAACATCCTGTTACGCCCGGCTCCGTATTACCTGCCCGTGAGCTATTGGGAGAAATGCTGCTGCAAATGGGAGAATACACATTGGCAACAGAAGCATTTGAAAAGGATCTGAAATTAAATCCCAACCGGGCAAATGGACTTAAAGGATTGGACAATGCAAAACACAAAGTGGCTGCATTATAATTGAGTATTGAGCATTGAATATTGAACATCTCTCTATAGTAGAGATAAGAAAATACTCAATATTCAATGCTCAATATTCAACTTCCATTTGGTGCATCCTTGGCCATTCACCACTCACGATTCCTCCCTTCCCACTCAACAAGTTTCCCGGTTCACTCAAACGCATATCCGAATTTCCATGGAATTGACTCTATTTACATGGGAAAATCTCATGAAGAAACGCAAGACCAAAACATTCTCCCTGCTGTTCTCAGTATGTTACTGGATACTGGTGGCATTTTACTTTGTCACTATCAGCTATTTTGGACTTGGCAAATACATTTATTCTGATCTGAATTACGCTAACCTCGTGGGATATAGTGTGGGTGTCGGTTTGTCTATCGGTTTATTATTTGGGTTGTTTCCTTTGAACCGGCTATTATCATTTAAAAAGCGAAGATCCTTTTTACAGGTCGTGCTGATCAGTACAAGCTGCTATATCATTTTCTTTGCTGTGGTCATTTTTGCAACCAGCCTGTATGGCAATTCTCTTCGCTTTGCATTGTCGTATGTTCTTTCTCCTGATGGATTGGTAGTATTATTCCATTTATCAATCGCCAGTTTATTTTATCATTTTATTCTGCAGATAAATAAAAAATTTGGTCCCGGTGTGTTGCTGGAATACACATTTGGTCGCTACTTCGCTCCCAAAGTGGAGGAACGTTCCTTTATGTTCCTCGACCTGCGATCATCCACCACCCTTGCAGAGGCGCTTGATCATGTTTCCTATAGTCGCATGGTGCAGGACTGCTATGCAGAGTTGACGATACCATTGCTTGATCACAAAGCACAGGTTTATCAATATGTGGGAGATGAAGTGGTGATATCATGGAAAATGAACCGTCTTTTCTTTGCTTCTTCTTGTTATGAGTTCTTCTATGCTTTTCAAAAAAGGATCGAAGCTAAGCGAGAGCACTTTCTTAAACAGTACGGTGTTTATCCGCAATTCAAAGCAGGTATTCATTGCGGAAAAGTAACGGTGGCCGAAGTGGGTGAGATCAAAACCGAGATCGCTTATCATGGAGATGTGGTAAATACGGCTTCACGGATACAAAATCTCTGTAACCAGTTTCAAAAAGAACTGCTGGTGTCTGAATCGTTTTTACAGCAACTTCCTGAAAAAGATCATAGCCTTGTCAGTTTTGTGGTGGATGCAGCGCTTAAAGGAAAGGAGTCAACGACAAAGATCTTTACGATCGCTAAACCAAGTCAGTAAAGACGGAAGACGGAAAGACCGGAAGTCAGTAAGCTCGGAAATTAGAAAATATCAACAACAAGTAAGAATCTTCTTTCGGCCTTTCCGTCTTCCTCACTTCCGGACGTCCCGTCTTCCCATCTTTCTCTTTCCAGCACCCATTCAAACATTTATTCATATTTTAATATCTTTAAAGCAGCCAAACACTGCAACCCTTCATGTACAGGAAAACGAAAGAAAAAGTTCACGGACTGCTGCACCCTGAAATTGTTGGAGATAAGAATTGGGATAAGGTCATCAACATTTTTATAATCGTCCTTATTATCCTGAACGTGATAGCCGTGATGCTCGAAACTGTGCCGAGTTTTAATGACGAACCACATGAAAAAGATTTCTTTCGCTACTTCGATCTTATTTCAGTCATTATTTTCTCTGTAGAATATGTGCTGAGAGTATGGAGCAGCAATCATGAAGAAAAATATAAGCATCCCATAAAAGGAAGACTAAAGTATATGCTTTCCGCCGGGGCATTGATAGATCTGCTGGCCATTCTTCCTTTCTATCTTCATGCGATCATTGGGCTTGATCTGCGGGTGTTACGTATGCTTCGCCTCATGCGTTTCTTCCGGTTGTTCAGGCTCACAGCTTATATGAAATCGGCACAACTGATCATGAATGTTTTCAGGTCAAGAGTGAACGAGTTGTTGTTAAGTCTCGTGCTGGTCATTTTTCTTATTATTTTTTCTTCCTGCGCCATTTTTTTTGCCGAACATACTCACCCGGAGAATAAATATCTTTTTACCAGCATTCCCGCTACTATCTGGTGGTCGGTGGTAACACTCACGACCACGGGTTATGGCGATATGTATCCCATGACCACCATTGGAAAAATCATGGCCGGTGTGATCATGTTGACCGGTGTCGCCTTCTTTGCATTACCCGCAGGTATAATTACGGCTGGTTTTTTAGAAGAATTCAGGAAGAACAAGAAACATACGTTCAAAAAATGTCCTCATTGCGGTGAAGAAATAGATATTGATGCCGTTGAACATGATCATTAGCGGATATACGCTGCTTTGGCTTTATTTTTGCCAACAGGCAATCACGCAAGCCTAATCTACATGAAAAAGATATTAAAGATCTCAGGCATTACTTTATTAGTGCTGATCATCCTCGCGATTCTTATTCCTATTGTCTTTAAAAAACAGATCACTAACCTTGTAAAAAAGGAGATCAATAACAGCATCAATGCTACTGTTGATTTTAGTGATGTGAGCTTGTCGCTGTTCCGGCATTTTCCAAAAGTTTCGATCCGGATAAAGAATCTCTCCGTGATCGGCAAAGATGAATTTGCAGGTGACACATTGGTCTATACAGAAAAAGCCGATGCTTCTGCTAACCTATGGAGTGTGATAAAAGGAAAGGAAATCAAAGTCTTTGGTCTTTTCCTGGAATCGCCTTATGTGCAACTGCTGATGAATAAGGAAGGAAAGGCCAATTGGGATATTGCAAAAGCAAGTACAGATACCACAACCAGTACGGATACTTCATCGGCATTTAAAATGTCGCTCAAAATTTACCAGATCAATAACGGGCATATTGTCTATAACGATGAGAGCAGTAATACCTATTTGGATCTGAAAGAAGTGGATCATACCGGCAGCGGCGATCTTACAGATGATATTTTTACACTCAAAACAAACACTACTGCCGGTTCAGCGAGTTTTAGCCAGGGAGGCATTCCTTATCTCGTGAACAGCAAAACAGTGATCCAGAGCGATATTAAAATTGACAATACTACACAGACCTATACTTTTAAAACAGATGATATTTCGCTCAATAATCTGGCGCTATCTGCCGATGGTTTTTTTCAATTGGTGAATGACAGCAGCTATAAGATGGATATTAACTTTAAATCGCCTTCCAATGATTTTAAGGATATCCTTTCACTGATACCTGCAGTTTACAAAAATGATTTTGATAAGATCAAAACGAGCGGCAGTGCTGTATTCAATGGTTTTGTAAAAGGCACTTACAGCCCGCAACAAATGCCGGCTTATGATGTGAAAGTGGAAGTAAAGGATGGCATGTTCCAGTATCCCGACCTTCCCCAACCAGTAAAAAATATCCAGTTTGCTCTTCATGCTGCTAATCCTGATGGTGAACCTGATAATGCTGTAATAGATATTGCAAAAGGACATTTGGAAATGGGCGCCGAACCTTTTGATTTCCGTTTTCTTTTCAAAAACCCTGAAACCATTCAATACATTGATGCTGCCGCGAAAGGTAAGCTCGAACTTTCGCAATTATCACAGTTCATCAAACTGGAAGAAGGCACCCGACTTTCAGGCAGCGTGCAAGCCGATGCATTCGCAAAAGGAAATATGTCGGCCATCGCTGCGCAGCAGGGACCATTTGTCGCCGGCGGTTT
>DASVNY010000232.1:0-1572 GCA_036383615.1 Chitinophagaceae bacterium | reverse complement strand
TGAAAAACCATTCAGGACTTTGGTAATAATGTTCATCAATAAGATCGGGCTGCAATTTTCTAAACTCCTTCCAGGCATAGTCAAATCTTGCTCCATCGGGTGATGGTCCCGCAGCCGCTACCAGTTTTATCGATGGATATTTTTCCTGCAGTTTCTTTTCAAAAACTTTATAACGATCGAGGTATTGTTCATCCCATTGTTCGTTGCCAACACCCAAAAATTTCAGGTTGAAGGAAGCAGGATGACCCATATCGGCTCTCAGTTTACCCCATTTTGTCGTTATATCTCCATTGGCAAATTCAACAAGGTCTAATGCATCCTGCACATAAGGATCCAGTTCATTCATGGCGATTACTTCACTGCTATTGAACTGGCAGGCCATGCCACAGTTAATGATCGGTAATGGTTCGGCTCCTAAATCTTCTGATAAAAGAAAGTACTCATAAAACCCAAGTCCGAATGTTTGATAGTAATCTGGCGCCGCTCTTCTCGGGAACTCAACATTCCAGCGATTCATCAATAGTTTTCTTTGCTCAAAAGGTCCAACTGTATTCTTCCATTGATAACGATTGGAAAGATCTTTTCCTTCCACGATACAACCTCCGGGAAAACGAATAAAGCCTGGCTTAAGATCCGCTAATAATTGTACAAGATCATTACGTAAACCATTGGGACGATCCCTCCATGTATGTTGGGGAAAAAGAGAAATCCTGTCAATATCGATCATCCCTTTGCCTTCAAATAAAATATTGATCCTTCCTTTATAAGCGGTGTCGCTGGCAACAAACGAAACCTCATGTTTTTTCCAGCTGCCTGAAAAATTATCAATCGTTGCTGTGCCGATCTTATCTCCTTTAAAATTGACCAGCTCGATCTTTAGCTTCACATCTCCTGCCAACCTCTTTGCCCATATAGAAAAATTATATTTTTCCCCTTTGTGAATACCCACCCCTCTGAACCCTTCATTGGACAGACCATAGCTACCGGATGCAGCGTCTGTAGTTATTTGAGCATAACGTGGGTTCACGGCATTCGCTTCTGACCGGTTTATGATTAGAATTTTCCCGCTGGCTTGTTGTTTTATTTCTCTCCATCCCATCATTGGTGTTGGAAATTCAAAAGAACCATTCTTAACGAGTTCTGCATACAATCCGCCATCCGCTCCAAAGTTTATATCCTCGAAGAATATTCCCCACATCTGCGGTGACACATTCGCCGAAGGTTTGTTAACCAACACAACAATATTCTTTTGTGCTTTTACACAAAAGCCTGCCAACAAAGTCACAATGAAAATCGCAAACCCTTGCATGCTATTTCTCCTTAACCTGGATAGAGCTGTCATTCATTTCAAATGTATAATTCTTCAATAAGCTGATGATCTCCGCCCCTGCCAGTAACACCGGGCCATAACCATGCGCCGCAAAAACATTCACCGGGCGATAATAATAAAAAGCAGGATCGAATGCCATACCCGTTCCAACACAAGTGCCTTCTACCTGGCCAACATCATTTACTTTAGTCGCCACAGCATTCCATGCCAGTAAGGCCATCGGCGCATATGCTTTTGCATCA
>DASVNY010000231.1:0-3016 GCA_036383615.1 Chitinophagaceae bacterium | reverse complement strand
AATAATCCGGCTTCTGCAAGTGGCAGCTTCTTTCAACTTGGCTTCGAGATCGGCCATATTATTATGCTCATACCGGAAACGTTGTGCCTTGCATAATCTCACGCCATCAATAATAGAAGCATGATTCAGGGCATCAGAGATAATAGCATCTTCCTCACCAAACAATGGTTCAAATACACCGCCATTTGCATCAAAGGCTGCGGCATATAATATAGTATCCTCTGTTCCGAGAAATCCGGACAGCTTTCTTTCCAGTTCTTTATGAATATCCTGGGTGCCACAAATAAAACGAACGCTGCTCATCCCATAACCATGCGTTTCGATCGCCTTATGAGCCGCCTCGATCACTTTTGGGTGACTTGATAGCCCGAGGTAGTTATTGGCGCAAAAGTTCAGGACAGTTTTCCCGTTCACCGTTATTTCAGCGCCCTGCGGACTACTGATCACTCGTTCGGTTTTATATAAACCCGCCGCTTTAATGTCTTCTAACTCTTTGGCTATCCGTTGTACAAGCTTTTCGTTCATATTGCCCTGTTTTGAGAGGCAAATATATTGATAGGGAGGGAGACGGGAAGATGGGAAGACCGAAAGTCCGGAAGACCGGAGGCCGTTACTTTTTAATAGGATTCTTTCGGACTTCCGGTTTTCCCGGCTTCTTGACTTACTGACCTCCTGACTCACTGACTTTCGGACTTCCCGACCTCTTGACTTACTGACTCCCTGACTCCTACCTCACTTCACCCGTCCTTTCCTGCATTCTATCGCCCAAAACCTGCTTCTGGTCAATATGTCCTTGTTTGAGCGACATTCCAGGTTTATGTTTGCTGTAACATTTAGGTTTTTAGTTTCGTCAAATGCTTCAAGAAACCAACCATGAGAAAGAATATTTTTAGAATAATGCTGGTAGCGGCGGCCATCGCAGGAACTTTCCTCGTGATGGGTGCAGGAAAAACATCTTCTGATAAGCCTTGTGAAGAAGGCATGGAACAGTGCTGCAAAAAGAAAGGTGGGTCAGATACAAATATCTGGGAGACAGGCTCTAACCAGTTTTTCACCTCTTTGGAGCTGAACTAACCTAAGTTCATTTTCGCTTATTTTCATTTTACTGTAACATTTTCCATTCTCGACCGTAAAACCTGAGTCCCCGGGACTAATTGCTATTTTTATAAGGGGACACCGGCTGTATTATGACTGAAAAGGAATACAATGATTGTGTGAACACGTACGCAGATAATGTGTACCGCTTCATCCTGAAAAATCTCCGCCATGAGGAGGATGCAAGGGATGTGGTGCAAACGGCGTTCGAGAAAATGTGGCGCAACCGGGATGATGTGGATGCTACTAAAAGCAAATCTTACCTGTTCACCGTGGCTTATCACCAGATGATCGATCATATAAGAAAGGTGAAAAGGATACAATTAAGGGACGAATTCAAAGAAGAGACCAGGGTACAGAACAGACCGGTTCATAATTTGAAAAAAGTATTGGAAGACGCCCTCGCAAGATTGAGTGAGACCCAACGATCACTGGTGCTATTGAAAGATTATGAAGGATACAGCTATGATGAGATAGGCAAAATAACAGGACTGAGTGAGAGCCAGGTAAAAGTCTATCTGCACAGGGCAAGGGTTCAGTTAAAAGAATATTTAGTGAAACTGGAAAATGTGATATAATTCAGGAGTGAGCTGTCAGGTGTCAGGTGTCAGTTGTGAGGCCCGACACCAGACACCCGACACCAGACAACAGAAAAAATGAACATTAACCGCCATAATTACGAAGAGTTTTTTATCCTTTACCTGGATAATGAATTGAGCAGTGATGATCTCCGACAGGTGGAAGAGTTCGCTGCACTCAATCCAGACCTTAAAGAAGAGCTTGATGTATTACTTCAATCTAGACTTTCACCCGACCAGCATATAACTTTTGAAGGCAAGGAAGAACTGTTGCGCTTTGCTGATCTATCATTGGCTATCAGCATGACCAACTATGAAGAATGGCTGGTAATGTATATGGATGAAGAGCTGGATGCAGAAGGAAAGATAGGCGTTGAAAAATTTGCAGCAGCAAATCCACAGGTTCAGGAAGAATTGAATTTGTTTGTAAAAACAAAACTGCAACCTGAAGCTGTATTGTTCCCAAATAAAGAATCATTATATAGAAGAGAAGAGAAAGTGCGCCGCATACCGGCCTGGTGGAGAATAGCTGCTGCCGCTGCGCTTATATTAGCTGTCAGCACCACTGCTATTGTTACATTGAATAATAAACCGAAAGCCGGAGATGTGGATCTAGCGAAGAACGATTCAACAGTTCCTCAAACAACAAAGCCTGCAACCGAATTAGCAACCAATAGTAAGGACCAGGTTGAACCCGCAAAAGATAATGCACCAATAGCTCAGCCTGATAAAATTGCTAATGCAGCTTCTTTAGCTGTAAATGATATAAGAAACACAGCAAGTAAGAAAAAACAAACTGATCAGCCAGTAGTAAAAGAAGAAGAACTTGTTGCCGCAAAAACTCCTGGAAATAATAATTTACCATTGCCCGATCAGAATCCAAATGTGAATCCTGTTCTTATTAATGATGTTGTTGCAAAAGCGGAATCACTACCTGCTAAGGAATTAACAAATTCTCCTGAAACAAAATATACAGCTCCTGTAACAAAGGATATTGTCCAACCGTCCTTTGTAAGTACATCAACAACGAATGATGATGTTGAAATGGATGAGCCGGATGGCAAGAAAAACAAACTCCGTGGTTTCTTCAGAAAGATAACACGGACATTTGAAAAAAGGACCAAGATAGATCCCACCGATGGTGAAGATCGCTTACTGGTAGCCGGGCTGTCCATTAAACTTAAATAACCCTTCGACACTTCGCAATGCTCAGTGCTCAGGGTGATATTAAAAAAATTAAATCAACCGAAGAAACATGAAAAGGATCTTTACACTGTGCATGATCCTGTGCACAACATTGGCAGGCTTTGCGCAAACTGACAGCACAGCGAAACAGGACAAAT
>DASVNY010000230.1:0-1974 GCA_036383615.1 Chitinophagaceae bacterium | reverse complement strand
TCATGTTTTCAACACCGTTGATCGCTTCTTCTATAGGAGTAGCTACCGAACGGGCCACCACTTCGGCATTGGCGCCAGGATAAAAAGCAGTTACCTGCACACTGGGCGGAGCAATATCCGGGAATAGTGTAACTGGCAGGGAGAACAATGACAGCCCCCCTAACAGTAGTAGAATGATAGAGACCACGGTTGATAAAACGGGTCTTTCAATAAATCTTTTGAGCATGAGTAATATTTTTCCTGCTGATAAAAATTAAGCCTGTCTCTTCCGGTTCAGAACCGGAATTTCATTTCATGATCTTAATACTGTTGAGATCACAACGGTTTTGCTTTTAATAAACTATCCATTGTGATAGGTTGAGGTACGATCATCATTCCATCCTGCAAATTGCCGGTGCCGGTATAAACGATCTTCTCTCCTGCCTGCAAACCACTGCTAACAAAATAATAGGCTGGTGTTTTGCCGCTTATCACGATAGGTTTGCTTGCAACTTTATTGCTATCACCAACAGCAAACACAAATACTTTGTCCTGTATCTCAAATGTTGATTCCTGCGGAACCACGATCACATTACTAAGCAACTGCGGTATTCTTACTTTACCTGTATTGCCCGAACGCAATAACCTGTCAGGGTTTGGAAAAACAGCCCTGAAGCTGATCGCTCCAACAGAGTTATCAAACTGACCGGTCACTGTCTGTACTCTCCCTTTATGCCCATAAACACTTCCATCAGCGAGCACTAATTCAGGCGGAGGCATTTTTTTGATCTTGTCTTCAATGGTTGTTCCGGCAAATTGATTTTTGAATTGAAGAAAATCATTCTCACTAAAAGAGAAATAAGCATACACTTCTTTGATCTCTGAAATAACAGTTAGCGCTTCCGCAGTGTTGAGACCAACGAGGCTTCCTGTTTTATGCGGAATTCTTCCAACATAACCATCTGCCGGTGATTTGATCAGTGTGAAACCAAGATTAACAGATGCGCTCTGCACCATTGCCTGTGCCTGTGCCACATTTGCTTTTGCAGCGTCATAAGATGCCTGCGCGGTTTTTAATTGCACATCGGAGATCACATTGTTCTGAACAAGCGGTGTAAGCTTTGATACATTGATCTCAGCATTCACCAGGTTCGCTTTTGCTGCTGCTAAGGCAGCGTTAGCTGTATTTACCTGTTCCCTGAATGGCCTGTCATTAATATGAAATAAAAGTTGTCCTTTTCTTACATACGCTCCTTCATCCACATATATCTTATCGATATAACCATCCACCTGTGGGCGGATCTCAACATCTTTTATTCCTTCTAATGAAGCAGAAAATTCACGGTGTGTTGTTGCCGGCACACTGGCCACAGTCAGCACTGGTAAATTCGGCGGAGGCATTGAATAGCCTCCCGCGTTTCCCGGTGAGGATTTGCAGCTATGTATTACACAAATAGCCAGCGCCACCAGGAAAAATGTCAATCCTCTTTCGATCATTGTTGATTTAACGGTTCTCATTGTTGTTTCTTTTGCGTTCTTTTATTATAAAACTTCTTTGGTTTTCGATCTTTATTGACGAACGAAAATGGTTTTCAAGGACATTAAATTTTTGATACAATGCTTTATTATGGACCTATACCGAATACAGTACCGGGTCCCTTCACAGGGAACAAAGTGGCTTTAACTCAAATAGTTTTCACATGTGGAGTAAGGGGTAAGTTTACATCGCAGCAATCGTCGGAAAGTGGAATAGTATAAACAAACTAACTACTCAAGGTTTTTCACAAACCCACTGACCGCATCATCCATCACCATCTTATTGATGTCGTCTGAAACCCCCGCGCCTCTCATACTCTTAATGGAGATCAGACCATGCAATATCGACCAGTAGGTGTAATACTTTAAACAGGGATTTGCATTTGGATTTTTTCCTGCTTTTATCAACCGCACAATGGGCTCTTCTACATTATTTCGAAAATTCCTTTTTTCCGGTAA
>DASVNY010000229.1:0-5143 GCA_036383615.1 Chitinophagaceae bacterium | reverse complement strand
TTTAATAGAAATTTTTTGCAGTAAAGTTTTTACAGAATAGATGCGTAAGCCGGATCACTTGATGATCATTTATAACAATACGTTTAAACTTAGGTCATGCTTTCTTTTCAGGTCTCAAAAACTTACTAATAAATTTCTTCTCTCCAAAAGTGGTGGACTTCCATCCTCCCCGTGGGCCAAATATTTCATCAGTAATTTCTCCATATAGCAAAACGGCTTCTTCCCTGCTTAATGTTTTAGAGATTAATGCCCAGGAGCTGTTAAATCCATCGATACATTCGAGTCTGCCATTTTTACCCAATTCTCTAAAAAGCTCCTCACCCAAATACTTTATGATTTTAAAACCCCAGGCTACGGGTTCACCACAATAGCCGTCAAAAAGTACAGGCCCAAATCCTGACAGATGATTTTCGAAACCAGGTGGTTTTTGTTGTTCCGTGATCGCAATCTTTCTATTGTAAGTTAACGAGAACTTTTTTCAACGCATTGGCATAATCCTCCGCCACGGGTCGTGTCTTCACGAACCCAAACAGCATTCTCAATCAAGATTAAGGCTCCCCCAAATACTTGCTTCCCAACGTCACAGGTTTCTAAGGTAGGTAATTACATTTCCAGTTTCATAACCTGCTGACCAATAAATATTATCCAAATAGCCAGTGCAAGAAAAAAATTTTAATTTGACCTGCTATAAATCAAGATCCTTAAATGCTGAACTTTGACTTTCACAATCTGTTATTTCCAACTGAATTTGAAAATTTCTGCAGAGATATATTAGAAACCAGAGAGCCCAATATAAAATTTACAACATACAAAAAGGGTAGGGATAGCGGCATTGATATAAAATCTACCAATTCACAATTGAAAATAATCGGCCAATGTAAGCTTTATCACCCTCAAAACTACAATGGACTACTAAGCAGCTTAAAAAGAGAAGTTGCAAAATGTAAAAGGCAGAAGCCTGACCGATACCTAATCTGCACTAATATAGAATTATCTCCCTCCAGAGCCGAAGAGATAAAAAAAGCTTTTTGGAAATTTCATTATTAATGAAGAAGACATCATTGACGGTATTAAGCTCACTAAATATTTAGGTCAAAAAGAATATGGGTATCTGTTCAAAACCTATTCTAAACTTTTAGTTCCCAACCTTCCTTCCATTGAAATTGCGCTCGAAAAAATTGTCCATAAAAAATATTACAACAAGACTAAGGTTTTTCTTGAAGAGCTAGATGCAAAACATAAGCTATTTCACAATACAGAGCAGCTACCTTATTTAATACAAAAGCTGGAAGATAATAAAGTAATCATTCTATCCGGCAATCCTGGTGTTGGTAAAACAACCACTGCCATGATGATAGCCAATTATTTCTTCACGAGAAAGAAATGCGATGTACTTTATCTTGAGGAAAGGGATTATCCGGAGACTTTAGCACTTACTGCTGAAAACAGGTTAGTTATTGTTGACGACTTCTGGGGACAGAATTTTAGTCCTTCTATACAAAATCACAGTACTTTTCAAAGGGAACTTCAGTCAGTTATTAAGTATTTTATCTCCTCTTCTAATAGCTATTTGATACTTGTTTGAAGAGATTATGTTATAAAGGATGCCCTTGCAAATGCAGAATATGATACAGAAACACTGATCAATCAAAATAAGT
Organism: Chitinophagaceae bacterium; assembly: GCA_036383615.1. Taxonomy (GTDB): domain Bacteria; phylum Bacteroidota; class Bacteroidia; order Chitinophagales; family Chitinophagaceae; genus CADEDV01. The sequence goes on along the minus strand of DASVNY010000229.1, from coordinate 3,485 downwards.
ACCTAATAAATATTGAAGCGTTTAGCTTGGAAGACAAACTAAGAATTTTTATCAATCACTTGTTATTCTATGACTATGATTTGTCATATTTATCGCATATAAAGTATAATGATAAATTCGAACGCTTGCTTAATCATCCCAATTATTCCCCAAGGCATCTTGATTTTTTCATAAAAGTATATTCGGCCAAAGAACATAAATCATCTTATCAGTTTTATGAGTCGTTACAAGATTATTTAGAAAAACCACTTGCATTCTGGAAAGAAGCTTTTGGAAAACTAAACCCTACAGCGCAACTTATACTTCTTATATTATTGGTATCGAGCGACCCCCTTGATTTGCAAAGTTTAAAGAAAACTTTTGATGCTACCCAGACAGAAGCCAGGCAAACATTAAATGTGGATATTATTCCGTTAGACTTTCAAAAGGAATTAATTAAGCTGGAAGAGTTCTACATTTCTATTCTTGAAGATGATAATTATGAAACGACTTTAATTGAATTTCAAAGCCCAGGGATTAAAGACTACTTATTAGAATATTTAAGAATTGAAGGATATTCATGGATCAAGCCGATTATTTCAAATGCTGTTTTCCTCAATCAACTCACATTCATTTTTGATACCGATGAGGATAAAAATGTTATGGATTCTGATTCAGAAATACATTTATATGGTAAGAAAATAAAACTTGATGGCAGCTTACAGAAAGCGTTAAAGCAGAAGCTAATATCAGAGTTCGATAATTTGTATTTTTCTAATTATAAAGAAAGAGAGTTTTCCGATCAGCTCACAAGATTTGATTCCGATGAAGATATAAAATACCTTAAGCTTCTGGAGATTAGAAGATTGTTTGATTTTGCGCTGCCCGACAATGATGACATAAAAGCATTCGTTGTTAAACAGGTGCTGAGCGATTTTGATGCTTATAATAAGCAACAGAAAAAGGTTGTTTCGCTGTGATCAACAATGAGTAGATCAACCTGTGATGATTGATTTTATATTCTCTAAAATCTTATATCTCACGCATTGGCCAATGATAGGACTAGAAAAATCATCAAATCAGCCGTAGTATTTCAGGTAGTCAAACCGCTCCAAATTTCTAATTCAAACTGCTACAGAAAATGGGAGGATGTTACCGCGAGATAAACTTCTTTTTCAATCTCAGTTCTTCTTCCAAATAGTAGTTGGCTCAGCAACCTTTGCCGTTTGCAAAATGCCGGCCTGTATCAACGGGATATCTTCCGGTTTAATATCCCTGAAGTTTTTATAAGTAGCCGGGAAACCGCTTACCGTTACAGTAGAGGTTCCACCTTTGGAAACAATCGTATAAGTTGGTTCCACCAGCACATCCGCCTGTGCATTTTTTACAGCCACACTTACCGCTTCCGCTTTTAATGCGTCGATACTGCTGCCCAGCTTGCCGTTTACCGTAGCGGTTACTTTAGTTTGCTTCACTTCCAGGTCCACGATCACGGGCTTTTGTATTACACCCGATCCGTAAATGTTCAGCGTTTTAGATGTGTTGGTGGTTGACTTGGTAATACCGCATGATGCAAACACAATTGCAACAACTAATCCTGTTACTATTCTTTTCATGATGATGGTTTTTATTTTTTGATAATTTATAACCCGGCCCCGGTCACTGCTGCCGCCGTCGCTCCTGCCACTACTAAAATTCCCAGTAGTAACAACCCGGCTTTGGGTTTTTTCTTAACAGGCTGCGGGGCTGGTGTTTCGCCCGGTCCGTTATTATAATTGATGATACCTGCTTCTACCAGCAAAGAAGTGTCAGCGCCGGTAAGCTGGCGAAAATTTTCATAGCTAGCTGCGTAGCCGGTTATCGTAATAGAAACATTCGATGCTGAACTGGTAATTTCAAAAGCCGGTTCAATGATCACATCGGCTTTGCTTTCAGTCATGGCCTTCGCAATAGCCTGGCTTTTATGATAGCCGATCCCTTGCGAACCATGCCCTTCATACCTGCTGATAATCTTTTGGGGATTCACTTTCAAATTGGTCAATACCGGTTTCTGAATTACACCTGCGCCATAGATGCCCAAGGTTTTAGAAGTATTGGTTGTTTGTTTTTGCAGTGAGCAGGATGCAAGGACAAATATGGCTGCTCCCAATACAAGGTTCTGCCTCATGTTGATTGGTTTATTGGTAGAAATGTTAGGAGGTAAAGCTATAGTTTGAGAAACCAGAAAATTTACGGGAAACCGTGGAGGCGATTATTTAGTATTAATAACGATACCCGCATTCCCTGCGACTCCTTGTCTTTGTTGTGACAATAGTTATAGCTTCAATATCCGCTTCTATTAGCGATTTAGAAAACTTTCAATCTTTTTCCGTGTATACTCCGGCAGATCAGTATTGTAACAGGCATAGTCCGATTTGGGAATTCCCATTTCCTCAAACCATTTTCCCAGGTAGGCCTTTAAAATATCCTCATCATTCTTGTACTCTTTTGAAGGAGTAATTTCAAGCACCAGCACTTCCAGGTTTTGCAAATCTTTCCGGGTGCTGATAAGCCCATAATCTCCTTTCAAAAAAGTGTTTTGCCACCCGGAATTGTTTCGGAAAGGTTTTAATATTTCAGGTAAAATATATGCAGTCCTGTTTCCCTGTTTTTCTCTTGAATCTTTATGAAAAATATAGCCATCCGTCAATATCACCAGGATATTTCTATAATTACCCGAGGGGTCGATACAATAGTCTTTTACATCGTTTTTAAAAAACCGCCAGATATCTGATCCATCCCACTGCTTTTTATTTTTGTTATTCGCCACCGTTAGCTGGTAAATTTCATTTGCACTCCTTGAAAACCTGCTCTCGATACTATCGTACATTTCTTTTTTCTTCTTATTGGCCCCATCACCCATATAAGAAGATAAATCGCAGGTCAGGTTTGCCGCGATTGTATTTATTCTTGCGTTCTCAGGAGGTGGAGTAAAAAAAACCTTGATTCTTCCTTTTGCTTTATAGGCACCTCTCTTTTCCATATCTTTTTTAAAAAAGGAAGTAATCGTCTTTATGATCTCAATATCTCTTTCATGATGCTGGGGCGATGCCGGGTTGGTTACCGGATCTATCCTGTCAGATAAATCCCAAAGAATATTTATGTTTAACTGCCTCGAGGTATTACTCACGGGGATTGCATCGCCTTTTTCACTCATCGCTTCCTTCTCCTCACTTGAGTCTGAAGCTGCGTTGCATGAACATAAAATAACAATCGGGAAAAATATCCTGGCAATTAGTTTCATAACATAGTTTTAATTGGGATTAATCACTGATTCAATGGCGGCTACCTTATTCGAAATAAATTCTTCGTATATATTATTATGCTCACTCCTATTATATTCCCTTCCTTCGGCCAGCCAGGCATACCAGCCCACCATAAATTGCGATAGTGCTTCTTTTACCGCTTTTGGATGAATAATAGTTCCCTCTATTATGTGCCGAAGCTTACTTATCTCAGCATTGTTT
>DASVNY010000228.1:0-2726 GCA_036383615.1 Chitinophagaceae bacterium | reverse complement strand
CGGCCACAGAATGGATCAGGCTAATAAGGTTTTCCAAAGCAGGCCTTTCGTCTTCAATAATAATAGCGTTTAACATGGCAAATGGGTTTAGGGTTATTATTTGATCAGTGGTAGTTTGACTGTAAAGTTTTCACGGGTATTTTCAATAACGATATCTTTCCGGCAAATGATCTTATACCTTGAGCTGAGATTTTTCAATCCAATGCCGGTTGAGGTAACCGAATAAGGTTTCGGTTTGCTGTTGTTGCTCACTTTAAGGTATTGCCCGTTCATAGCGATCTTTATATGCAGCGGGCTGGCATCAGTAAATTCATTGTGCTTGATCGCATTTTCTAACAATATCTGCAAAGCGCAGGGCGGGATCATGATCCTGTTATGATCGTCAGTTAGCTCCGAATGTAATTGCAGCTTATTATCATGGCGGATCTGCAGGAGGAAGAAATAACTGTCGATGAATTCCAATTCGTCTTTTAAGGAAATAAGTTCTCTTACTCTATTAATAAGGAAATATTTGTAAACCTGTGCCAGTTTATTATTGAACAGGTGCGCCTGTGGCGGATTGTTGAGTATAAGATGATTTAGCGTGTTGAGTGAATTAAAAATAAAATGAGGATCGAGCTCATTTGTCAACGCCTGCAATTCGGCCTGTGTTCTTTCCCTGTCCAGTTGCGTTACGATCTTGGTATCGAGTTCTCTTTCTTTGCTGAGGAAAAGAATTTCATATACCAGTGTAAAAACAATAACAGCTAATACGCAGAGTAAAATAAATCGCCAAAGACCTACCCAGGAAAAATCGGTCCGGGAAAATTCCAGCCATAACGAAGCAGAGATACAGCCAATGCAAGCGCCATAAATAGCAGATACAGCACAAACAGTAAATATCTTGGCAAAAGGATTGGATAAAGGCGCATACAAACTTCTCAGTCTTCCATGTATCCAGTTACAACCTGCCCAGATGGCCAGTGATGTAAAAGTGAAAAAGAGATTCGCCAATATCAATTCAGGAATTGAGTATTGCTTATAGGTAATAAGACCCGATGCCAGCGGAAGAAAAATCCCCAGCACAGGAATAAAAATTAGACGCAAACGGGCATCCTTGATCATAGCAGCAGCGGTTAGGGTTAACAAAGCCGTTTTTTGTTCCGATTTTTCTCATGTGCCTGGTAATAACGAAACCGGTGATAAAACTATCTCTGTTACTTGTTAAGCAATAGCAAATATTCTTTTCACGGATTAAATCCTTTACAAGTGGTAAATGATTGTCCGAAAACGTAAAACCGGTTAGTGAGAGCAAGTAAGTAGATACCTGAATTTTTCATAACGCTGCTTCACTCATCAAAATTCATGAATCGTCAAAATAATAAGCGTTTGTATGCGGTTGAAAAAATGGTTACCAGTGTCAGCTATTGCATATCCTGTTTTATATAAAAGTTTTCATGCTTCGGTAATATTGGCCCGTTCTTTAGGAGCGTCTGTGCAGATATTGTTGCCTTGATTTATTACCAAAAATTATCTATTTATGAGAAAAGCGCTACTTCTAGTGGTGCTTTTACTGCCAATGCTGGTAGTAATGGCACAAAACAAAACTGTTACCGGGCGAATAACAGATGAAAGCGGTAATCCTCTCGCAGGCGTATCGGTTTCAGCAAAAGGTTCCCGTGTTGGCACATCCACCAATCAAAACGGGATGTTCAGTTTATCTGTACCAACGAATACAAGATCATTAGTTTTTACTTCTGTGGGATACCAGGCAAGAGAAATGGACATCGCTTCAGACAATACAGCTAATGCAAGGCTGGAGATCGGTGTCACTGAATCTGAAAATGTTGTGGTCACTGGTTACACAAGAGAAAGAGCAAGTAAATATGCCGGCTCCGCTGCTAAAGTAACATCTGAAAAGATCAACCAGGTGCCTATGGCATCGATCGACCAGATATTACAGGGTAGAGCGCCGGGTCTATGGTCCGTTGCCGGGTCTGGCCAGCCAGGTGCTGCTGCTACTGTATTGATCCGCGGCGCAGGTAGTATCAATGGTGTTACTGCTCCTTTATATGTTATGGATGGCATTCCTATTGAGGGGGGTACTTTTCAATCACTGAATCCTTCTGATATTGAATCGGTGGATGTGTTGAAAGATGCAGTATCAACAGCATTGTATGGTTCCCGTGGCGCCAATGGTGTTATCGTTATCACTACCAAAAGAGGAAAAGCAGGTAAACCGGTATTCAGCTTAAAATCACAAGCGGGCTTTGCCAATAGAACAACACCCAAGTTTGAAATGATGAACGCTGAAGAAAGATTACAGTTTGAAAAAGAAGTTGGCCAGGAGTTTGGTCTCACGATCGGGCCCGGCTGGTATCTTTCAAGAGATAATCCAAGAAACGCAGGTTTTTCAGCAACCGATCTGAATGAGATGGACAGGCGTCTTGATAGTCTTCGCAATACAAAAGTTGATTGGGTAGATCTTTTTTTCAGGACCGGCACCTTCCAGGAACATGAACTGAGCGCATCAGGCGGGAACGATAAGGTCAAGTTTTATACTTCATTAAATTATTATAAGCAGGAGGGTATTGCCAGGAGATCTGATATGGAGCGCTATACCTTCAGGGGAAACCTTGATTTTTCGAGCAACAGATTTTCTGCTTCTATCAGTTCCGGTATTGGATTTACAAAACGCAGTTTTATTGAATCAGAAAATACAACAGCGATCACTAATCCTTTTTCTG
>DASVNY010000227.1:0-2582 GCA_036383615.1 Chitinophagaceae bacterium | reverse complement strand
TTACACTCACCACATCCTGCCTGATAAATGACATACCTGCCGGCGCTTCGGGATTATCCAAAAACATCCAGTAGCGTTCCGTTCCCGGTCCACCCGGCGTGAGACCATCTCCCTGCCAGAACCAGGCTGGCTTGAGTTTAATATTTTCTTCCTGCGCCAATGCAACAGCATTGAGGCTTTTCAGCAATGCTTCAGCGCCATTGCCATAATACTTTTTTAAAAAGTCAACCGCTTCTTTTGGTCCTACTTTTTCATTGCGCATTACTTTGCCGACAGTGTGCTGTGTTAGCCGGCGAATAGGGTTATCAGGACTGTCATCACCCTTGATCTCATAGTCATGATAGTGTATGCCCGGGAAACCTGCTTTGTTGATATTGCCAAACATGCGGGTGATAAGATCGGCGCTATACCAATAAAGCGGGTGAGGATGCTCGGCGTCATACACCAACATATCCTGGATCACTCCAATGCCTTTTGCTTTCAGTGAATCTGCCCAGGGAGGGTAGTTGGCTACCGGCTGATCATAGCCTCCATATTTTACAGCAATATAAAACTCGTTGACAGGGAAATTTAGTTGTGCGAGGGTTTTTGAATTCACATACCAATCACGGATACCTAAAAAAGAATGAGCGCCTCTTGTTTCCTGTAATATTTTATGTATGGTGTTGACATAGTCAACAAAATTATTGTTCGTGGCTTCGTAGTTAATACAGTCCTTCCAGTTTTTCCAGCTATCATCTTTTAATTTTGATTCATCAAGTGTCCAGGCGGCTTCGGCATAAGCATTGAGGAATCCATCCAATTCAGGAAGCGCCTTTAGCATTAAATAAGTGGAGCTGATAAAATAATCTTTATATACAGGGTTGGTCCATTGCTGATGACCTACTACTTCTCCTTTTTTACCTGTCAATGCAGATTTATACAAATCGTTTTGATGAGCCGTTTCCAAATAGCGATTGTAGATGCCCCCGGGATTGAAAACAGGTTGTCTTGCTTTCCAGAATGAATAAGGAATGTAATGGCTATACGACCTGGAGATGATCAGCTTGATCCCTTTTTTCTTTGCCAGCTGCATATTCCTTCGCAGCGTGGATACATTCTGTTCTATTTTTTTTGCATCAAAAACAGCCGCATCAGGATACCTGGTTGTTGAATAATCCACGAAATACATGGGCATAAATTTGAATGTGCCCAACGAAACGACATTGAACCCATCAGCTACGATACGATCAATCTCTTTCTCAACTTTATCCATTTGCCGCGCATCGCACCATGCTGTTCCGCTCACAGCAGCCATAAAATATTTACCGCTACTTTCCTTTTGAGCAGCGCCAGCAAGACTTGAAAGTCCGGCAAATACATACAGAACCAATCTCTGAGAAAAAAAACTCATAGTGTTGAAAATTATGTGATATGGCAGCTGCAGTCGGGTTGGCGGGGAACTACTCAAACGATGAGTATTCCTTTGAGAACAAGGATCATTAAACGATCCTTTCATGAAAGTTTGACGAAGCCCCGGATGGGGCCCGTCAAACGACCGATTGATTACTCAAATAAAATTGGCTTCAAGGATATTGTCTGCTTATGAATTCTTAATTATATCCATTGTTTTGCCCAATATTAAATGCCTGCAATTGCAGGTATGGGATCGGGTATAGTACATTGAAGCTTTGCGGAGCTACTGTTTTAGAATTTTTCAGGAAATCAGCAGTGAACTTGAAGGTGCCTCCATTATAGTTCACCGGTCCTGATGGGTTCGGGTATGTTCCGCCGGGATATGTAACCGAATATGTTGGTACCGGGCTTTGCAGCAACAACGCTTTATTTTTATTAGCAAGCGCTGTCATAACAGAAATAAATGTTCCGGTTCTCTTTAAGTCAAACAATCGCTGACCTTCATGTGCAAATTCCAGTCTTCTTTCACGCATAAGCGTATCACGGAATGCTTCTTTACTCAAACCTGAAGCTACCACATAGTTATTGGGGTTAGAAGAAAATGCTCTTTTCCTCACCAGGTTAAGATAATAGTATTGATCGCCGGCAGGACCCGCTACACCTAATTCGTTCAACACCTCGGAATACATCAATAATACATCCGCATAACGAAGCACAGGAAGATTGTTGGCCTTATAATCTCTCGCTACCGTGTTGGAGTCTGTGTACTTGCCAATATAAGGCACATTGTATTGCTGGATCTTATAAGTTCCGTCGCTGTTCTTTTTAATATACCAGGATAGATAGAATTTAAAACGATCGTCCTGGGGCAGATACATTGTCCATAGATCCGTAGTTGGTGTCCATGCTTTGTAACCAGATGTTCTAAGCTTGGTAAGTTCTGGTGCCGTAATAGAGCTTGGATAGAAATTGCGGTGCATAAAACTTCCCAGGCGATCTGAAACATCACCAAGACAGCTGTGCTCATACACTACTTCGTTACTCCATTTTTTATTGATATCAAAATAGTCAACAATCTTTGGCACAAGACTGTATTTATTGCTGGTGATAACTTCTTTCAGCTTCTCTTCTGCAAGAGTCAGCATTTGTGTGTTGCGGCTACTGAATGGTCCGCCGAGAGTAAGATA
>DASVNY010000226.1:0-3618 GCA_036383615.1 Chitinophagaceae bacterium | reverse complement strand
CTTTATTTAAAGATGAGAACCTGCATCAAACGCCGCCGCTGCAGGCAACAATATTTTCAACCAGCTTAGGAGTACTTGAAAATAAGATCACCATATTTTCTCCCACTGAAAAAATTACATTAAAACCGTTCCAGGATGCGGCAAAATTTGAGTTCGGCTCATTGGGATTTATTAATGAAAAACAAGTACTGTATAGCTACAGGCTAAAAGGCAGCCGGGATTCCAGTTGGAGCAATGCCGCCAATATCCACGAAGCCAGTTATGCCAGTCTTTCACCCGGTCATTACAGTTTTGAAGTAAAAGCAATCGGTTGGAACGGCCAGGATGGAACACCCGCCATCTTTCCTTTCTCTATTAACAGGCCCTTCTGGAAACAGTGGTGGTTCATCGCATTATGTGCATTGGGAATCTCGGGGCTTTTCTATGCACTTTATCGCTACCGGATAAATCAACTATTGCGTTTGCAAAGCGTTCGCAATAATATTGCAACGGACCTTCACGACGATATCGGCTCATCACTAACGAACATCAGCATACTCTCAGAACTAAGCAGTAAAAACATTTCGCAACCGGAAAAGGCGCAACCATTTTTGCAACGGATATCGGAAGAAGTGCAGGCTTCCAGCCAGGCAATGGATGATATTATCTGGAGCGTGAACAGCCGCAACGATTCTTTAGAGGAAACAATGGCAAGAATGCGGAGATATGCCGCCGAACTTTTTGATGACAGTAAAACAAATTGTCACCTGGTATTGGATGAAAAATCGGGAAAGAAAAAATTAAGCATGGAGCAAAGAAGGGATGTTTATCTTATTTATAAAGAAGCCCTGAATAATATTCATAAACATGCGGAGGCTAAAAATGTATGGATAGATGTAAGACAGAACCATAATCATTTATTCATGCAAATAAAAGATGATGGGAAGGGATTTAATGAAGCATTAATCACCCACCGGAATGGTTTAAAAAATTTACGGTCAAGAGTGGAAAAGTGGAACGGGAAAATAAAAATTGATCCAGGTATAAACCAGGGAACTAACATTTCGGTTAAAATCCCATTAAGAGATTAACAAATATTCAAGACTACCCAAATGAGTGGGTGGAGTTGGTGTTGGCTACTGTAATTTTACTTATATGGCAATTCGGATCGCAATATTTGAGGATAATGATGCTTTGAGAGAGTCATTGGTCTATCTTTTAAAAAATGCTACCGGTTATGAGGTAGTCGGCGATTATAATAATTGTCTTGAAGCCGGCACTATTGTAAGAGTGTATGAGCCAGATGTGGTGTTGATGGATATTGACATGCCCGAGCAAAATGGCATCCAGGGCGTACGATTTGTAAAAGAAGCCAGGCCACAAACATCCGTCATTATGTACACCGTCTTTGAAGACGATGAAAAACTCTTTCAATGTCTTTGCGCCGGAGCCAATGGATATTTGCTAAAAAAAACTTCTCCTTCTCATTTATTTGAAGCCATACAACAGGTAGCCGAAGGTGGCGCCCCCATGAGCCCTTCTATTGCCAGGAAAGTGCTTAACAGCTTTCAGCACAATAGTAAATCAAAGCAATACCAGCTATCTGTAAGAGAAGCTGAAGTGTTGCAACTACTGATCAAAGGATACAGCGCGAAAATGATCGCCGCCGAACTATCCATCTCCTTTGACACCGCAAGATTTCATTTAAAAAATATCTATAGCAAGCTCCATGTCAACTGCGGCAAAGAAGCTATTGCAAAAGCCCTGAGCGAACACATCGTGTAAACAATATTTCCCCGAACCGCATTGCCAATTGCCTATTGCCAATTGCTCCTCCCTCCCTACTCAAACAGGTAGTTGTGTCGCTTTCTCATTCAAGGCAATTTTGATTTTGCATTTTTTCCCGCTGAAATCTATATCCCTTCAAGGCCTGGTCTGATCTATAGCAATCACATTACAAAATAACTTTTATGAGAAATGGTCTTGTCTTATTGGCTATTGCATTTACAATTTAACTGCTAATGCGCAAAATGAAGCCAGGGCCCAGGCCCTGATCACAGGTCAATACATTGTTGTATTAAAAGAATCATTCGCCACTCCCGTTATAAAAAAAGGATTGAGCACCGGCCGAAGTGCCAATAAAGCTAACAAGGAACTACGGCAACAAAACATTACTAAAATAAAATCCTTACAGCTAAGTCAAAGAATTAATGAATCGTCGATTGCATTCAATTATGCCGACGTTATTGCTGGTTTTAGTGCAAAGCTTTCTGATGCCGAAGTAACTGCTTTACGTAATCATCCTTCTGTGCAAGGGGTTTACCCCGATCAAAGAATACAGCTTGAGCAAACAACAGTAGCTAAAAAAAATCAACCATCATTATCACAGACAACAGATTGCGCAATCATTAGTGCGGGTGGTTCCACTGATGGTTCTTCAAAATTAACATGGATATGGATCATGGATACGGGGATAGACACAGATCACCCCGATCTGAATGTGCAATCAAATTCTCCTTATGCAGCCTGGTTTGCCGGAACTTCTATTGAAGATGTAAACGGCCATGGCACGCATGTGGCAGGTGTAGCCGCTGCAAAAGATAACGGAGTTGGTGTAGTAGGTGTTTCCGCAGGCGCAAAAGTAGTTCCCGTTAAAGTATTGGATGATGGAGGTTTTGGATCAATATCTACATTGCTTACAGGCCTTGATCATATTGCTCAATACTCAATTCCGGGTGATGTAATAAACATGAGTTTGGGCTATCCGGGTTCCTGCAGCCAGCAAACTCCTTTAACTAATGCTATAATAACTCTTGCCAATGCAGGAGTATGGCTTTGTATCGCTGCAGGCAACAGCAGTGAGAATTCAAATTTTACAATACCAGCCTGTTTCAACTCTCCGAGAGTTCTTACAGTAGCAGCAGTTGATTGTCAAAATCATTGCGCTTCATTTACCAATCTCGGTTCAACTGTTGATTGGTATGCGGTAGGCGTTGATGTTTATTCAACTTATTCAAACGGGGGATATTCAACATTATCCGGCACATCAATGGCGACACCCGTAGTAGCAGGCATTGTTCACTCTCGCGGACAGGCACCTGTTCGGGGTCCTGAAATTACCTGCCAGTTACCAGCATTAAGCATCATCACCATCAAACCACTTGCCCTCAGGCAATAATCAACCATTAACACCTGCTTTTATGATAAAATATATCCTGTTTTTAAGTTTAACGGTAATGATCAGTCTGCCTGCTATGTCGCAAGCAGGTAGCCCTGACAATAGCTTTGGCACTAATGGCAGGTTGAACATTCCAATGGGAGCGTTTGATGACTTTGCACATGCAGTAGCCGTGCAGGCTGATGGTAAGATTGTTATCGCTGGTTACAGCCGTATCACGGAAATAGGCAGTGGCAACAGGCATGATTTTTCAATAGCAAGACTTAATCCCGATGGAACACTGGATAACAGCTTTGATGCTGATGGTAAAGTGATCGTTCCGGTTGGCGACTTTGGTGGATTTGCTTATGCTGTAAAAATTCAACCGGATGGAAAAATTTTAGTGGCCGGCGCTGCTATTAATACAAACGACCAGGATTATGTAGTCGTTCGCCTGAATGGCGACGGAAGCCTTGACAATA
>DASVNY010000225.1:0-4859 GCA_036383615.1 Chitinophagaceae bacterium | reverse complement strand
TACCACCGATGTATTTACAGAAATTTTATCAGCGCCATTTTCCAATAACACGCTTACATCATCAACGGTATTGATACCTCCACCGACAGTGAACGGTATGTTTATGTGCGTTGCAATATCCCTTACAAGTTTTGCCAGTGTTTTTCTTTTTTCGGTAGTTGCGGTAATATCAAGAAACACCAATTCGTCGGCCCCTTCTTCACAATAACGGATGGCTAATTCTACAGGATCACCTGCATCACGCAGTTCAAGAAAGTTGGTGCCTTTAACGGTGCGACCATCTTTGATGTCGAGGCAGGGTATGATACGCTTTGTGAGCATATGATTATAAAAACTTTCTCAGGTCCTTTAATTGAATTCTGTTTTCATAAATAGCTTTTCCAATGATGGAACCATGCAGGCCGGCCTGTCTTAATTCTTCCAGCTCATTAAGGGTCGAAACACCGCCACTGGCAATAAGATCAATGGAAGGATGCTGGTTCAGTATTTTCTTGTACAATTTAATGGAGGAGCCTTGTAGCAATCCATCTTTATTTATATCTGTACAGAAGAATTGTTTAACACCTTTAGTTTTATACTTATCGATCAGCTCAAACACAGTCATTGTTGTTTTTTCCGTCCATCCTCTTATAAGAATAATTTCATCTTTTACATCAGCGCCAATGATAAACTTATCGGCGCCATAGGCGAGGAGCCATCCTGAAAATTCAAACTCATCTTTTACAGCAATACTTCCAACAGCTGCATAAGCTGCACCTGAATTAAATGTTATGTCAACATTATTCTTTGAACTGATGCCCCCGCTGAAATCGATTGACAGTTTTGTTTTAGCAGCGATCTTTTCCAGCACTTTCCAGTTCTTTACATCGCCGGCTTTTGCACCGTCAAGATCTACAAGATGCAGTCTTTTTAAACCTGCATCTTCAAATTGAAGAGCCACTTCAAGAGGGTCCTCGTTATAAGTTGTTTGCTGGCTATAATCGCCTTTTGTCAGCCGAACGCATTTGCCTTCTATAATATCTATTGCCGGTATAATGGTCATGTCAGAGGGATAAAAAGTTTTTTAAGATCTGTTCGCCCACAGCAGCGCTTTTCTCCGGGTGAAATTGTACGCCATAGAAATTATCCTTTTTCATCGCCGAAGCATAGGGTTGTATATAGTTGGTTGTTGCAATACTACATTCATTTTGCGCGGCATAGTAACCATGAACAAAGTAACAATAACTCTTGTCTGCAATATTTGTAAACAAATCACTTTTGAGATCGAAAATATTGTTCCAGCCGATCTGCGGAACTTTTTCGGAATCTTTTGAAATAAATCTCTTTACGACCACATCGTTAAACACGCCAAGACATTTTGTGTCGTTCTCTTCGGAATAGCTGCAGAGCAGTTGCATGCCGAGGCAGATACCCAATACAGGCTGCTCAAGTGAGACGATCAGTTTGTCGAGTGATTTTTCAGCCAGGTAATTCATAGCGCTTCTCGCCTCACCCACACCGGGAAAGATCACTTTGTCTGCAGACAGGATCGTTTCCGTGTCATCAGTTACTATTGCCGTTATCCCGATCCGTTCCAGTGCGAAAAGAACTGACTGTATATTGCCGGCATTATATTTAATGATTGCTATTTTCATTACAGAACACCTTTTGTGCTTGGCAACTGATCGCTATCGGCATTTCTTCTGACAGCCATTTTAATAGTTTTGGCCAATGCCTTAAAAATGGATTCTATCTTATGATGCTCATTATCGCCCTGCACTTTAATATTGAGGTTGCATTTCGCGGCATCACTAAATGATTTAAAGAAATGATAGAACATTTCGGTTGGCATATCGCCGATCTTTTCTCTTTTAAAATCGGCTTCCCAAACCAGCCAGCTTCTGCCGCCAAAATCGAGTGCCACCTGTGCCAGACTATCATCCATCGGAAGGGTGAAGCCATATCGCTCAATTCCTTTTTTATTTCCTAATGCCGTTGCGAAAGACTCGCCCAACGCAATCGCAGTGTCTTCGATCGTGTGATGTTCATCGACCTGCAGGTCACCGTCAACATTTATAGTTAAGTCAATGCCACTATGGCGACCCAATTGATCAAGCATATGGTCAAAGAAGTTCAAACCGGTTTTTATTTGAGTTTTCCCGGTGCCATCAAGATCAAGTTCAATACTGATCTTTGTCTCGTTGGTATTGCGTTGGTGACTCACAACACGCTTACCAAGTTTCAGCAACTCGTATATTCTTTTCCAATCCGTGGTTTCCAAAGCAACAGTTTGCTGTAAAGCGCCAGGATTGTCATCGATCTCACTGTTGCCAAGCATAGGATCAAGGTTCAGCCAGATGGCTTTGCAACCAAGATTTTTTGCCAATTGCACATCCGTGATCCTGTCGCCGATAACAAAAGAATTTTTGAGATCATAATCCTGGTTATTCAGGTAATTTTTCAACATTCCAATACCAGGCTTTCGATTGGGGTTATTATCAGCTGGGAAAGAATGATCGATCAAAACATCGCTGAACCGGATCCCTTCATTTTCGAGGCTTTTCATCATAAAATTGTGAACCGGCCAGAATGTATCTTCAGGAAAAGCGGTTGTTCCCAATCCATCCTGGTTGGTTACCATTACCAGCTCAAAATCCAGTTCATCAGCAATTCTTTTTAACCAGGTAAATACGCCCGGGTAAAACTCGAGTTTTTCAAATGAATCAATTTGATAAGTTGGCGGAGCTTCTTTTATCAGCGTGCCATCACGATCTATGAATAATACCTTTTTCATTGAGCATATTCTTTTAAAACGGTAACCAATTGTTTGTTTTCATCGGGTGTGCCGATTGTGATGCGGAGACAATCATCGCACAAAATTACTTTGGAACGATCCCTTACGATAATTCCTTTATCACAGAGAAATTCATATATTTTTCTTGCAGCATCCATTTTTACTAATAGGAAGTTTGCATCCGAAGGATAAACCTCCCGCGTAATATTAAGTTTAAGTAATTCATCTTTTAACCATTCTCTTTGCTCCACGGTGATCTGGATCCAATCGTTCACGGTTGGGATATTATCCAGCGCTTCTAATGCCAATTGCTGCGTAGCGGTATTGATATTGTAAGGATATTTTACTTTGTTCATATAATTAATGATCGGTTCGCCGGCAAATGCCATTCCCAGGCGAAGACCGGCCAATCCCCAGGCCTTTGACAAAGTTTGAAGAATAACAAGATTGGGATACTCTGTCAGCTCGGGAATAAATGTTCTTTGTTTGGAATAGTTGATATAAGCTTCATCAGTTACAACCAATCCCTGGAAATTATTAAGCAACACTTCAATATCATTCCTGTTGATGCTATTACCAGTGGGGTTATTGGGTGAGCAAATAAAAATGAGCCTGGTTGAGGGATCAATAGCTTCTTCAACGGCATCAAGGTTCAATTGGAAATTTTCGGTCAACGGGACTTTTTTAACTTTTACATCATTCATCTCTGCACACACTTCATACATTCCATATGTAGGAGGGAAGATGATCACATTGTCTTTTCCAGGTTCACAGAAGATACGGAACAGGAGATCAATTGCCTCATCGCTGCCATTGCCCAAAAAAATATTTTTCGGAGGAACACCCTTGATGCGGCTTATCTTCTCTTTGAGTTTTGCCTGCAAAGGGTCAGGATACCTGTTGTAGTCATTATCCAACGGTGAGCCAAATGAATTTTCATTTGCATCGAGGAAGACGGTAGCATTTCCGGCAAACTCATGTCTCGCTGATGAATAAGCTGTCATCTTCCTGATATTATTTCTTACCAAATTATCCAGGCTAAAGTCCATAATTAATTTTTTAAGCGAATGGCCACAGCATTTTTATGTGCATCCAAACCTTCAGCTGCCGCCATTTCCATTACAGTGTTACTTATATTCTTCAATCCTTCTTTTGTTAGTTGCTGATAGGTTATCTTTTTTACAAAACTATCTAATGAAACGCCGCTATACATAGCCGCGTAACCATTTGTTGGCAACGTATGATTGGTGCCACTGGCATAATCACCGGCACTTTCGGGTGAATAGTTGCCTAAAAAAACAGAACCGGCCGCGCTGATCTTCTCTGCAATAGTTTCTGCGTTCCTGCAAGCAATGATCAAATGTTCGGGTGCATAGAGGTTGGAAAATTCTATTGCTTCATTGATATTTTCAAAAACGATGGTCTTGCTGTTCTGCAATGCTTTTTCAGTGATATCCTTTCTTGTGAGCTCTTCTTTTTGGTTTTTAATAGCTTCTTTAACAGCGTCCGCAATCGATTCTTTTGTAGCTAAAAGGATCACTTGTGAATCAGGTCCATGTTCGGCTTGCGAGAGAAGGTCGGCGGCCACAAATTCCGGTATAGCTGTTTCATCAGCAATCACCAATACTTCTGATGGTCCCGCAGGCATGTCGATACTCACGCCTTCCTGCTGTACGATTTGTTTTGCAGCCGTGACATATTGATTGCCGGGTCCGAATATTTTAAACAGCTTCGGTATTGTTTCAGTGCCATATGCCATTGCTGCTATCGCCTGTGCGCCACCCGTTTTAAATATTTTTGTTACACCGCATAATTGAGCCGAATACAAAATTGCAGGATGAACCGAGCCATCTTTTGAAGGAGGGGTGCACAGAATGATTTCTTTACAACCTGCCATAGATGCCGGAACTGCCAGCATTAATACAGTGGAGAAAAGAGGAGCGGAGCCACCGGGAATATATAGTCCTACTTTTTCGATCGCAACAGGTTTGCGCCAGCAGGTCACGCCTGGCATCGTTTCTATTTTCCTACTTTCTTCTTTTTGCGATAAATGAAATGTTTCGATATTCTTTTTGGCTTGCTGAAT
>DASVNY010000224.1:0-2659 GCA_036383615.1 Chitinophagaceae bacterium | reverse complement strand
CAATGATCATTGGCGGTAATGGTGATATTCATGAACATGTTGAAGTGGAAGAAAGCCTTAACATCATGGACAAGGAAAAAGAGCTGATCATTAAGGCGCTTAAAAAACATAAAGGCAAACGAAAAGATGCTGCCCTTGATCTTGGCATCAGCGAAAGAACCTTATACCGCAAACTGAAAGAATACAATATTGAAGAATAATTTTTATAAGCTCACCGCTCATGGCTCACGGCTCAAGGCTATACTCACGATAAGCTTTGTAACCGCTGCCGCTTTTTCTATTCTTGCTTTTACGACCGGCTGCAATAATGTGCGGTATGGTTTTAAAGATGTGGGCACTATTCCTGACAGTATCAAAACCGTTAAGGTCATCAACTTCGAGAACAGGTCCAGGTATGTGAACCCGCAATTAAGTCCAAAATTGGGTGACAAGCTCAGGCAAAAAATTGTTGGCCAGACAAGATTATCACAAACCAATTCAGATAATGCGGACTGGGAGATCACCGGCGAGATAAGAGATTATTCAGTTTCCACCTCTGGTATTTCCAATCAGCAAACCGCCTCCAACAGGCTGAGTGTTTCAATTCATATTGTGTTGAACGACCGGAAAAGGGATAAAACAACAGAATATGATGTGAGCCGGAATTTTGAATTCGCTGCCAATCTTTCCATACAGCAAGCTGAAATAGCACTGATAGAAGAAATGACACGCGGCCTCACCGACGATATTTTCAATCGCATATTTTCAAACTGGTAAGTTCCCTTAATTTGCGTTCATGAACAGCGCTATGTCTAATGATCTTGTCAAAATTGTTTTGCAAAAAAATTCCTTGCAGGATTGCAGCGTGGATGAGTTAAAGCGTTTGACAGAAAAATATCCTTATTTCAGTGCAGGGCAATTGTTGCTGGCGCAAAAATTAAAAACAGAGAATCAAAGCGCCTATAATGAACAATTGCAAAAACTTTCATTATATCTCCACGATCCGCTGTGGATGGAACAATTATTGGAGCCAAAAGGCGAATTGAATGTTCGGGCCGCGCAACCAATATCTCAAATAGAAACAGGTATGGAGGCTGAGCCTGAACCTCAACCAGAACCTATTCCTATACCCGAACCAGTTGCAATTGAGGAAACAAAGATCGAGGAACCTGTAGTTGAACAAACTATTGAAATTGCTGAATCAAAAACTGAACCTGTGAATACTGACAATAAAAATGAGCTGACCTTTGAGCCCTATCATACGGTTGACTATTTTGCTTCGCAGGGCATTCGGTTCAGGGAAGAGGAGCAACCAAAAGATAAATTCGGTCTGCAGTTGAAGAGTTTTACCGAATGGCTTAAAACACTGAAGCGATTGCCCGTCGCTGAAATGGTGGTAACAGTTGACCGGAATTCAGAGAAAAAAGTGGATCAAATGGCCGAAACTTCACTGGATGACCGTGAGGTAGTGACAGAAACGATGGCCGAGGTTTGGGAGAAGCAGGGCAATCATGAAAAAGCCATTGAAACCTACCACAAATTAAGTTTGCTCAATCCCTCCAAAAGCTCTTATTTTGCAGCCAAAATTGAACATTTAAAGACTTCCTGATATGACGACAATTTTTGTGATATTGATCATCCTGGCGAGTGTGGTACTTGGACTTATCGTATTGATCCAAAACCCTAAAGGCGGTGGCTTAGCTGGTAATATCGCTGGTTTCAGCAGCCAGTTCATGGGCGTTAAACAAACAACAGATGTACTTGAAAAAGGCATCTGGCTTTTTGCAGCGATCATCGGCGTATTATGCCTGCTTTCTTCCCTGTTCATTTCAGCAGGTAGCGGAGGTACTGACCCCATTTTTAATAAATCAACCGGAACATCAACAACACCTACGCAGCAGCAGCCTAATAACGGAGCGCAGTTCCCGACACAACAACAACCGGCACAAACGCCTCCGGATTCAGGCAAATAATATTTTTCTTTTATAGAATTTTAAACCCCGTCTGCCTGCTGGCGCATGGGGTTTTTTATTTACTTTGACATTATTATCCGACCTTGTTAAACTCATTTTAGCCAATGAAAAAAAGAAAGATCATTCTCGGCCTGCTGGTTATTATCATCCTCTTTGGTGCGTTTGTAGCTTCCAAATTTTTTGGGGCCGCCGTTTCCACTCCTTCCGGAGAATTCTTCTATGTGAAAACAGGTGCCACATACGACGATGTGAAGAAAGAGCTTGTTGAAAAAAAATACCTTGCCAACAGTTATTGGTTTGACTGGACCTCAAAGGTTCTCAAATATAATACCGTGAAACCGGGTCGCTATAAACTCAAAAAAGGAATGAACCTGGTGAATCTTGTCAGGATGCTACGATCAGGCGACCAGGCCGTGGTGAATTTTGTGATCACCAAGATCAGGACAAAAGAAATACTGGCATCAAGAGCGGGCCGATCCTTTGAGTGCGACTCATCAGCGATCATTCATTTCTTAAATAACGCTGATTCTCTTCGCCCCTTTGGTTTTGATACAACCACTGTAATGGCCGCAGCCATGCCCCTCACCTATGCCATTAACTGGAACACAACGCCGGGAAAAATATTCAGGCAGTTCAATACGGCTTACCAGCAATTCTGGAACACAGAGCGAAAAACAAAAGCCGCTGCTTTGGGTCTTACTCCTATT
>DASVNY010000223.1:0-3450 GCA_036383615.1 Chitinophagaceae bacterium | reverse complement strand
ATTAAACCGAAAAATTAAACAGCAATATATTATGCCTGCCGCAACCAATTGGACAGAAGCCATCAAGCCGCTACTGAAGAAGTATAAATCGCAGAAACATCCTCTCGATTATGAAAATGTCTATCAATTAATGGTGATGGTCGTATTATCCGCGCAGGATTCCGACAGGAATATCAATAATCTTGCTCCTAAGCTGTTTGAAGCTTTTCCCAATATGAAAGCATTGACAAAAGCTACGGAGGAAACACTGTTTCCCTTTATCAGTAAAGTGAGGAATTTTGGGAACAAAGCCAAATGGCTGATAGAAATAGCCAAAACGATAAAGGACGATAAAAATATCCCGCTCACTCATGAAGGGTTGACAGCACTGAAAGGTATCGGGAGCAAATCAGCCAATGTGATATTACGTGAAGCGGGCAAACCTGCCGAAGGTGTGATCGTTGATCTGCATGTGGTAAGAGTAGCGCCAAGATTAGGTATCGCAACCGGGGCCGATCCAAAGAAAATTGAAAAGCAGATCATGGAAATATTACCCAAAAGTCAATGGGATGCAGGTATGGCCATGTCTTTCCTCGGGAGAGAGATATGCCGGCCCACTCCAAAATGCAGCGAATGCCTGATGAACAGCGTTTGTGCTTATTATAAAGCCTTATAAAAACGATAACCAGTACTTTTGCTGAAATTAAACCCTGAAACTCTATGCAAAGAATTAAAGCTGCGCTGACCTGTACGTTGTTACTATGTGCTTTCAATATGCTGCAGGCACAAACAACCGAAAAGAAAATCGCTGTTCCCGACAGCACCAAAAAGATATTGACGGTTGAAACTTCCTGTGGACAATGCCAGTTTGGAATGAAGGATAAAAAAGGCTGTGATCTTGCGGTGCGTATAGATGGCAAAGCCTATTTTGTTGACGGCACAAAGATCGACGACCATGGAGATGCCCATGCAAGCGATGGTTTTTGCGAGGCTATACGTAAAGCAGAGGTGCAGGGAGAAATCGTTAATAACCGGTTTAAGGCAACTTATTTTAAACTGGTTAAAAATTCTCCTCCCAAAAAAGAGGGGAATAACTAGGTTTTGCTCAATAAAATCATAGTTTGACGCAATTGCTTCAGAGAGTAATACCATTCACTAAGTTTCACTAATAGGCGTTAGGGCTTTTTCACTAATTTCGAGCCCAATTCAACCGATGGCCGAACATTCACATCAGCTTGCAGCGATACTCTTCGCCGATATAGTCGGCTATACTGCTTTAATGCAGGAGGATGAGATGACCGCCATCGAAAAGATCAACCGTTTCAGGCAGGTGATTGATATTATCGCCGATGAACTAAACGGGAAGATCATTCACTTTTATGGCGATGGTTGTTTGATACTTTACAATAGCGCCACCGATGCGGCGGAATCAGCCAAATTATTACAGACCGATTTTAACGAGGACCCTAAAGTACCGGTACGTATCGGCATTCACATGGGTGATGTGCTGATCAATGATGGTAATGTATTTGGCGATACGGTGAATATTGCCGCACGGATACAGGCATTAGCACCTGCCGGGGGCATCTATATTTCCGAGATGATGTACCGGAACATCGCCAACAAAAAAGGCATCGACTCTGTTTTTGTAAAAGAAGAAAAGCTAAAGAATGTAAAAGTTCCTATCCGCATCTACGAGGTGCTCACAGAATCCAGCCAGGGAGATTTCCAGTCGTTTTTGCCTTTGGAATCAGCACCCAAAACTGTTGATGAGAACAGCATTGCCGTGTTGCCATTCACTAATATGAGCAGTGATGAACAACAGGAATATTTTAGTGATGGCCTGACCGACGATATTATTACCCAGCTTTCCAAAATAAGATCATTCAAGGTCATTTCGCGGACATCGGTGATGCAGTATAAAAAATCACCCAAAACAGTTAAAGAGATCGGGAATGAATTGGGAGTAGCCATGTTGCTGGAAGGAAGTGTGCAGCGTTCGGGCGAGCATGTTCGTATCACGGCTCAGTTGATCAATGCCGCTACCGATCAGCATGTATGGGCCGACTCTTTTGACAGACCAGTGAATGATATTTTCTCTATTCAAAGAGAAGTTGCTGTTTCAATCGCCACTGTTCTTAACACAACGCTTTCAAAAAAGGAAACGCAGCAGCTTGATTATATACCTACTGCTAACCTCCAGGCTTATGATCTTTATCTCCGCGGCAAATTTTTGGTGGAGAAAAGAAACAGGGTTGACCTGCTTATGGCCAGAGAGCTTTTCCAGGAAGCAGTGAACAAAGACAAGAATTTCGCGAATGCTTATGCAGGATTGGCCAATACCTATTTATTAGCTTCTTATCGTGGTTATGAGGACCCGGTAAAAATGCTTTGGTGGGCCAAGAAATATATTGATACTGCTTTATCGCTTGATTCTTCATCAGGAGAGATACAGGCAACATTAGGATATTGGTATCACCAGACCTTTGACTGGCATGCTGCCGAAATAACTTATCGCCGTTCAATACAATTGAACCCGAACCAATCGAATGTTTACTTATGGCTGGGGTTATTGCTCGAAGGAAAAGGAGAGAGGGAAGAAGCACAAAAGATGTATGATGAGGGTAGTGGACTTAACCCGATGTGGGATTACCTGGCCGAGAATAAAATGAGAGCATTGGCTAACACTAACCACGAAGAGGCCGCTAACCTGCAAAAAAGGCTGATCGAAAAAGCTTCATTCGACCCCATCGTACAAAAAAAGAGATATACCGACCTGGCAAGACTTTACTGGTCATTTGACAATAAGGATGAAGCGGTCGATGCCGCTAAACTGGCCGGTAATAAAGGACTTTTAAAATTCTTTGAAGAAGGTGATAATTCAATCTTGCTGGCAGCGGTTGATAAAAAATACAGCGATATGAAAAACCGCAGTGAATACATTTCTCAACTGTGGATGGGGTTGGACTATGCAAATGCAGGCGCCAGGGATAAGGCGCTCGATTGTTTCAATAACGCAATCGCTTTAAAAGAAGCTTCAGTTACACTTTTGCTTACCAGGCAATACGAGTTTCTGAACATTAAATATCTCAGTATGGCGCTGATCACGAGAAAGATAAAGCTGTTGATTAATTTTTAACATCCAGTAATAAAAGAGGTTGTCAAAAGTAAGTTTTGCCGGTATGGCGAAAAGTCGATAAGTAAAGATCAATTGTAAGTCAAAACTTCCCGTCTTCCCGGTTATTTTATCTTTCTTTATT
Organism: Chitinophagaceae bacterium; assembly: GCA_036383615.1. Lineage (GTDB taxonomy): Bacteria > Bacteroidota > Bacteroidia > Chitinophagales > Chitinophagaceae > CADEDV01. The sequence continues at coordinate 211 of DASVNY010000223.1, read as the reverse complement.
AATACGCTTTTACATCTTTGATCCCCTTAGAACTCCTTCAAGAGTATTTATTGTCTCGCAACGACGCAACGATTAAACGTTGATAATATCTTTCTTTGCGACGTAGCGCCGTTGCGAGAGGTTCTTTATTAATACGCTTTTACATCTTTGATCCCCTTCGAGCTCCTGTCCTCAAAAGGAGGTTTGGGAGCCAGCTTGCGTGGATTCGTTT
>DASVNY010000222.1:0-5894 GCA_036383615.1 Chitinophagaceae bacterium | reverse complement strand
CCAGCTTTCTTCTACGTTTAGCCAGGCTTCTGGTTTCCCTTATGGATCATTGCCAGGATATACTGCCAACAACTCGGCTCCTGATCCATTATTGCAACCAGAGTTTGTTAAAGCATGGGAAGTCGGTATGGAGCTTTCTTTATTGAGAAACAGGATCGGTATCGATGCTACATATTTCCACCAGAACAACACTGACCAGATCATCCCTATCAGCGTTTCTTCTGCAACAGGATTTACTTCAGCTACTGTTAATGCCGCTTCATTTATCAACAGGGGTATTGAGCTTGATCTTAAATTAACTCCATTGGTGAAATTGGGAGATGTTGATATCAGTTTCAAAGGAAATGCTACCTATAATAACAGTGAAGTGACTTCTGTTTACGAAGGCCTTGATGAAGTTTTTGTGGGTGGTTATAACAACTTCGCCGCTAACTATGTTATTAAAGGATATCCTGCTTACGTGTTTAAAGCAACTGACTATTTGAGAGATGACGAAGGTCATATTATCGTTAATGGTGATGATGGTATGCCTGCTACTGACCCTAACAACAAAATATACGGAAGAACACTGCCTTTGTGGATCGTAGGTCTTAACCCAACTGTTAGCTGGAAAGGTCTTACATTCTCTGTATTAGGTGAATATAGAGGCGGACACACAGTATTCCATGGTAGTGGTCCTGAAATGGCATGGACGGGTATTTCTAAAGCAACTGCTTTGAATCACCGTGAAAGATTCGTAATGCCAAACTCTGTTTATGAGGATCCTAACTCTCCAGGTCACTATGTTGCCAACACAGACATTACTGTGAGCAATGTAAACGACTTCTTTATTGGTGTTTATAGCGATGTGGCAAGCAACTTCCTTACTAGTGCTGCTTCATGGAGAATCAGGGAAGCTTCTATCTCTTATGACCTGCCTGCGAGAATATTTGGAAACGGCAGGATCGTAAAAGGTGCTTCTGTGTCTTTGACAGGTAGAAACCTGTTCTTGTGGGTTCCAAAAACAAACGAATATTCTGATCCGGATTTCAACTTTACTACGACTAATGCTGGTGGTGTTCAAACTACCCAGATCAATCCTCCGATCAGAACTTTTGGAGCAAGTGTGAATGTTAGATTCTAATCATTAAAAAGAAAAATGACAAGTATGAAAAAAATATTAGTTGCGAGTTCCTTGGTCCTGCTGGTAGTTGCCATGACAGGATGTAAGAAGGAGTTCTTCGACATCAACGATAACCCCAACACGGCCACACCGTCGTCAATTACTGCCGATCTTATCTTACCAAGAGCGCAACATGCTATTGGTGCAAGAATGGCGACGTCTTACAGGGTTTCTGGTAGCTGGTTAGGCTACTGGGCAAGATCTGGAACATATGGTCCCAACGTAGAAGAAGAATCATACGGTATCACTACCACTTTCGAAGCAGACGAATGGTCTGGCTGGTATGATATTCTTACTGACCTCGATGTGATGGAGAAAAAAGCCAAAGCTTCAGGGCAGACTTTTTACGAGGGTATTGCAAAAACTCTTAAAACAATAGGGTTTATGTACCTCGTAGATCAATACAATAATGTTCCTTATTCAAAGGCCTTTGATCTTTCCGGTAATATCCTTCCGGCATATGACAATGGACCGGATATTTATGCAGATCTTTTAAATCAACTTGATTTAGCGCTTGACCTGATAAAAAATGCTACACCCGCAAACAATACAAGGTTAACGGATGCTGACATCATGTTTAAAGGGAATGCTACTCAGTGGAGAAGATTTATCAATACCCAAAGGTTAAAGCTGTTGATCCGTCAATCACAGATTCCTGGTTTTAGCCCCACTGCACAGATCGCTAAAATAACAGCAGACGGCTCTGGCTTTATCGGCGCTGGTCAAACTGCTTATGTTCAACCGGTCTATGTTCAGGATAATGGTAAACAAAATCCTTTCTGGAACTCTTACGAAAGATTATTCAATGGTGATCTCGCTGATCAGTTCAACAGGGCCAATAACTTTTTATTGAACCTGTACAGAAATAACAGCGATATCAGGTATCAGTATGTTTATGATCCTGCACAGGCTCCTTTAAACAGCAATACTTATTACGGTTATAACTACGGCGAGTCATTGCCAAACAGCGATCCGTATAAAGCTGCAAACTCTTCCGGAGTTGGTGGTCCGGGATTGGCAAAATCTCCAGGACAGGCTCAGTGGGTGTTCACTTCTGTTGAAAGTATGTTCCTGCAGGCCGAAGCCATCCAAAGAGGCTGGTTGGCTGGTGACGCTCAAGCTGCCTATACAAGTGCCGTAAGAGAATCTTTTGTATGGTTGGGTGTTCCTGCTGCAGTGCTTACTGCAGATGCTTACCTTGCTCAAGCTGGCACGGTTATGAGCTGGGCCGCTGCTGCTACTTCAGCAGCTAAGATCAACCTGATCGTTTTACAGAAATACATTGCTTTGGCTGGCATCAACAACTTTGAAGCATGGGTTGATTACAGAAGAGTAGGTATTCCATCAACGCTACCATTGTCATTGTCAACAAGCCGTGGCAGCAGGGTGATACCATTCAGACTACTGTATCCGCAGGATGAGTATAACTATAATAACGCCAACGTAAATGCACAAGGCGATATCAATGCCCAGGTTGATAAAATTTTCTGGGATAAATAAGCGGACCCATTTTGTTTTAATAAAGAATAAAACATAAACTATTAAACATGAAAAAATATTCATTCCTTTTAGTAAGCGGTCTGGCTCTATTCCTGACCTCCTGCCTGAAAGATAAAAACGTAGAAGATGGCCTGTATGGAATGGAAGGCGCTGACGCATCCAAGCTCACAGAATTGCCCACAGGATACCAGTCATTTTCTTTTGACTTCAAGGACCAGCCATTGGATGTTCAGATTGTAGAAGTGCGTCTTACTTCAAAAGATCTCGCTAAGCAGGATATCACTGTGGCGCTGACATTGGCAAACAGCGCGTCGCTGATTTCAGATTACAATACAGAACATGGAACAAGCTTTGTTACTATGCCTGCTAATCTTTACACGCTTCCTGCAACTGGTTTAAATGTAACCATCCCTGCAGGTCAGCGTTCTGGTTTTTTGGCTATAAAAACGAATGCGATCAATTTTGATCCTTCTTCCACTTATGCATTAGGCTTTACAATTGCCAGCGTAAGTGATGCTTCTTATAGCATCAGCGGGAATTTTTATACCAAGATCGTAAGTATGGGTGCAAAGAATCAATACGATGGTGAATACACTGTACAGTTCACCAACTATCACCCGTCCAGCAATCCGGGCTACATTGGAACAACTACTACAGTGTACATGGTCACTACATCAGGAAATACAGTTAAGATATATATGCCCGCATTTGCAGGGTTCTATTGTCCTGCTGTATTAGGTGGCGCGTTGACTGCTTTTAGCGCACAGGAACCTGCTTATACGATCAATGCTACGACAAATGCTGTAACGGTTCAAAATGCATATTCAGGCGCTACCACATTCTATTCAATGGCGCCAGGATTTAACTCCAGGTATGTTCCGGCTACAAAGGAAATATTTGCAAAATGGGGTTATGGATCCGGTGGTCCTTATCCTCCATTTGATGCTGGTACCACAAGGGAGTGGACACAGCATTTCACTTATGTTGGCCCAAGACCATAAACTATTATATTCGAAATACGAAAAGCCGCAGCAATGCGGCTTTTTTGTTGTCTTAAAATCCGGACATTTGCAGGAAAATACATCATGTCGGAACAGCAGCAGCCTAATCAACTTAATATAGAAATATCAGAAGAGATAGCGGAAGGCAATTATGCTAATCTTGCCATCATTACCCACTCACATGCAGAATTTGTAATTGACTTCGTGAACGTGATGCCCGGCACCCCCAAGAGCAAGGTCAAGTCGAGGATCATCCTCACCCCGCAGCATGCAAAGCGTTTCATGAAAGCTCTGACCGATAATATTGAAAAATATGAAGCGGCAAATGGCGCTATCAAGGACCTTGAAGAAATGCAACTGCCCATGAATTTCGGCGGACCTACGGCGCAGGCTTGAAGACAGTGAGTCATATAAGTCAGTAAGTCATATAAGTCAGTGGTCACATGGAGTCAAATGGGTCAAATGAGTCATATAAGTCAGTGGTCATATAGGTCGTTTAAATCACTAACTGTATTACTTACCCCGAAAAGCTGTACTACTGGTTTAAATGACCCCATGACCCATATGACCTATTTGACCTGTATGACCCATATGACTCATTTGACCCATTTGACCTGCATGACCCCATATGACTCATTTGACCCTTTTGACGCGCATGACCCATTTGACCCATTTGCCCCGCATGACCATAATAACCTCCCTGGCTCAAAGCAACCCCTCATCCGCAAAACTGTAATATCCATCTTCGCTGACGATGATGTGATCGATGACATTGATGTCTAAATATGCCGCGGCCTCTTTTATTTTAATAGTAAGCTGCTGGTCGGCCCGGCTGGGTTTAAGGCTACCCGAAGGATGGTTATGGCAGAGAATTATATTGATAGCATCTTCTTCAAGCGCTTTTCGCAAAATGACCTTGGGATCGGCAACAGTGCCCGTAATGCCCCCTTCACTTACAATTTCAAAGTGATTCACCTTATTGGCCCGGTTGAGGTAGAGCACTCCGAATACCTCATGCCGCAGATCCTTTAATCTCCCCTGTAGATAATTGGCGATATCAGCGCTGGTGTTTATCACTGACTTATTCAGGGGCAGATCGGCTTGCCGCCTTCTTCCCAATTCAAGGGCAGCAGCGATGGTAATGGCTTTTGCCTCCCCGATTCCTTTGATCTTCATAAATTCTTTAACCGAAAGCTTTCCCAGCTCAGCCAGGTTATTCTTTCCCAACCGGAGTATTTCTTTTGCAAGGTCAACCGCTGATCTTTGATAGGTGCCTTTATGGATAAGTATTGCAAGCAGTTCCGAATTGCTGAGATTTTCTGCACCCGACCATAGTAATTTTTCTCTCGGCCTATCGTCTTTTGCCCACTGTTTTATCGGGTAGTTGTGCTCTTGCATAAACTCAATTTAGCCAATAATTTTATCCCTATCAATACCATTTTATGGTGTCGATACAAGTAACCGAAAATTAAAATCCACCCTATTGAAAAACTTTAAAAACCAATGTTTATGAAAGCCAGAAATTTTAGCCCAATGGGAGCTTTGCATCCCGTACTTTTCTTTGCAGGTGTTTATGTTGTAGCCCTTGTCTTTTCGATCTTTATCTGTTCTTCTCTTTTTTATAGTTGCAATACCAGTTCAGGCAAAATAGTGAAGGAGCAGCCCCAAAAGCAGCAGACCAGCACAGCTGTAGCAATGAGATAAGATCGTTTTGGTCAATTTTTTTACACACTGGCGGTGATTGCGGTGATAGTAATATCTTCGCCGCTTCAAAGCAATCATTCAGACCAGTCATGCAATCCGCCAAAATATTCTCGGGCACCGGTTCACAACAACTTGCAGAACAGATCTGCAAACGATTTGGTACCCACTTAGGAAAAGTCAACATCCAGCGTTTTAGTGATGGGGAGATATCCCCGATCTTTTTGGAAAGTGTGAGGGGCGACTATGTTTTCCTCGTTCAAAGCACTTTTTCTCCTGCCGAAAATTTAATGGAATTACTGTTAATGATCGATGCGGCCCGCCGCGCCTCGGCCTATAAAGTAATTGCCGTTATTCCTTATTATGGCTATGCCCGCCAGGATCGTAAGGACCGCCCCCGTGTAGCAATCGGAAGTAAGTTGGTTGCCAACATGTTAGTAGCGGCCGGGGCCGACAGGGTCATAACCATGGACCTTCATGCTCCCCAGATCCAGGGCTATTTTGATATTCCCGTTGACCACCTCGACAGC